>JBPCWB010000621.1:0-15857 GCA_051009955.1 Hyphomicrobiaceae bacterium
TGTAATTATCTCGGGAAATCAACGCGAGGAAGATCAATGGCTGCACCCAACATCGACAAGTTATCCTATAAGGACCTGCTGGAACTTGAACTGAGAGTCGCTGCCGCAATCGACGCAAAGAAGAAAGAGGAAAAGGCCAAGATCCGACGCAAAATGGCCGAGCTTGCCGCCAGTTCAGGATTTGATCTCGATGAACTCGTTGGGTCCAAGCGTGGAACTCGCAAAGGCTCGACGGTTGCTCCAAAATATCGCCATCCTCAGGATCCAAGCATGACCTGGAGTGGTCGTGGACGACAGCCACTTTGGCTGGCGGCAGAATTGAAAAAGGGTAAGAAGCTGGCAAGCTTTGAAATCTGAGTTCTATTTCCGACGACTTAGAAAAGAGCCCCGCGACCCGCGGGGTTTCTTGTTTGTGATCAAAGGATTGCCGGATGCTGGCAATAACACCGCCGGCGCCACTGCCGAGCCCGGGCAGGTCGTATTGAGCCGCGGGTCCGCGATGGCCTAATTTACGTCGCTCAATTCTTTAACAGCGCCAAATGAAGTGCTCGTCGCGAACGCGCCAAAAGCCCTCAACGCTCGCGTGACTCTGAGCGTTCTCTTTCCGTCAGACTTTCAACCCTTTGCATCCTGCGCGACCGCGTGTTGATGTGCGGGAACGACAAGCCGGCATTGTGATGTCATTGGTTTTGTTGAATGGAGACGTCGCGCTACGAGAAAGACAGAATGAGTGATTGCATGCATCAAGGTCAACTCACTTGATGGATCAAATGCAAAAACGTAGGTTCAATCCGAGCCGCGCAGCATATAATAGCCCAGTCGTCACCAGCCGCCGTAATTCGAGTGCTCCAACCGAATGTGAGCCGACGTGGTTCCCGGCTCCAGACACCGAGAATGCGATGACCAGACAGTATACCGCCGCGCAGATTGAAGACATGAATCTGCAGTATTCACCAAGGCTGACCGTACCGGATGCCGATGACTATCTGCAGAAATCCGCTGAGAAGAGTGCCGAAGTTCGCCAGAAGCTAAACAGCACTTTGGACATTTCCTACGGTGATACGGCGGGCCAGAAGCTTGATATCTTCCCTGCTGCAGACAAAAACGCTCCGGTTCACGTCTTCATTCATGGTGGCTACTGGCGCGCGCTCGATAAGGACCACTACAGCCATCTGGCTGCACCGCTCGTCAATGCCGGCGCGACAACTGTCCTGGTCAACTACGACCTATGCCCTGCGGTTCGGGTCAGTGATATCGTCAAACAAGTCCGCCGATCGATCATCTATGTTCATGGGGCTATCTCCGACTTCAACGGCGACCCTGATAAGCTTTATGTGTCGGGGCACTCCGCGGGCGGCCACCTAGCCGCAATGATGATCGCAACCGATTGGTCGGCGTCAGCGGGACTGGACCCACAACTCATCAAAGGAAGCGTTCTGCTCAGCGGTCTGTTCGATATCGAGCCGCATCGCCATCTGGACATACAGGCAGATATCAATCTGACAGCCGATGAGGCCCGCGAGATGAGCCCGATGGGCTGGCCAGCCGTTGTCAAGAGCCCGGTCCTGTTAGCCGTCGGCGAACACGAACCCAATCTCTTTCACTGGCAGTCTCTGGCCTACGCGGCGCATCTGCGAACAAACAGTGTCAAAGCGGAATACCTGTCCATGTCCGGTGACAATCACTTCAGTATCACCGACCGTCTCGGTAACGCAGACGACTCGTTAACACAGCTCATTATTGCACAAATGCGCCTGTAGACGCTGACTGACGATTGGACTGGCTCGTTGACCCGCCCAGCCAATATCCGGCAGACCGCGGCGGCTAGCTGACTTCCTGGACAAGCCATCCGGTCATCACCGCGGCGGCGTCAAGGAAATCGTCGATTTCCATAGCTTCATGCGGATTGTGGCTGCCGTTCTCATTGCGCACGAACAACATCGCGGTCGGCACACCGGCGGCGGCAAAGGTCGCTGCGTCGTGAGATGCGGGACTGGCCAATGGCATCGCTGCAATTTGCAGGCGGCCCGCCGTGCGCGTCAACCCATCAACAAGGCCCGGGTCGGAAGGTGCAACATTGGCGGACGTGCGTTGACCAAGAGCAAACTGGACGCCGCGCTCGCGCTCGATCCGATCGACAAGCGCCTTGACCTGGTTTTCAAGCTCCCGCAAGTGCGATTCATCGTAGGCACGAACGTCAAGACTCAGCGACATCTCTCCTGGCACGATCGTCAATCCATGCTCATCCGCGTTGGTGTGAAATCGGCCGATCGTAAACGCCATCGCCCGGCCGGCCGCATCATTGGCCTGCCAAATCTCATCAAGGCCCAGCGCAAAGTCGCTGCCTGCCAGAGCCGCATCATTGCGGAACCGGCGCGGTAGCCCGACATGGGCATACGTCCCTTCAATATGGATATCGGGGTAGCGGAAGTTGCCCGGCACCCCTGTGCCGATGGCCACCGGCAAACCGGCCTCAATCAACTGCGGTGCCTGTTCAATGTGAACTTCGACAAACGCCCGTATGGTTGCCGGATCAAGCCAGCGTTTGCCCGCCCGCACCTGATCAACATCCGCACCACACGCCGACATGTGCTCGGCAAGCGTTCGCCCGGTATCAACCCGTCTGGCCTCCAGCGCACCGTCGGGAAGCAGCCCGAATGCTGTGCGGCTGCCAATATAGGAAACCTGAAACCATACGCTTTCCTCGGCGCGTATCGCCATCGTCGTCACATCGCACTGCGGCGTGATCCCGAGCACCTTCAGAGTACGCTGGGCAACGAGACCCGCAACCACGCCTGCAGCACCATCAAAGTTGCCGCCGCGGCGGACCGAGTCGAGGTGCGATCCGAACATGATCCGCGGCAGCGCGGGGCGTTGCCCGCGCAAATGCATGTAGAGGTTTGCGCCGTGATCCCAGTCCAATGCGAGATCCATCGCCCTGGCGCGCTGCTCGATGACCTGATACCCGAATTGCTCACCCTCCCCGAATGTATCGCGGGTGATCCCGACCGTGTCGCTGCTGCCGTCGCGCAACTCATCGAAGATGTCCGATACGTAGGCCTTCTGCGACCGCACACAGTCTAGTATCTCGCGATCGTCTGGTTGCACCTTCGCACTCCCTGATTGCTTAGTGGGGCACTTTGGCGATTAGTATTCGGAAAAGATCCGCCGCAGCTCAGCAATGTCGTTGGTCTGTGTCAACGCAACCATCAGCAGGATCCGCGCCTTTTGCGGGATCAGGTTGTCCGCCGATACGAAGCCACGCTCGAGGAGCTTGGCGCGTCCCGGAACGCGTCCCGATCCGGCTCGGTTAGATTGCACAACGGCGATGTTTTTTGCGACGGCAGCATCGAATGCTTCATCCTGCGCCGGTGTCAACAGACCAGGCGCAAAACCCGAAGATACCAGCCCCTTGGCACCTGCCGCGATAAAGGCATCAATGGCCACGCCGTCTGCGCCCGCATAGCAACTGACGATGTCCACACGTGGCAGTTGGGAGATTTGCGAAACATCGAACTCGGTATCCGGCATACGGCGGCGCAATGGCCGTCGATAGTAATGCACACCATCGCCATCAACCTGACCAAGCACACCGAAGTCCGGCGTCCGGAATGTCTGCATGCGCAATGTCGATGTCTTTGTAACGTCGCGCGCAGCCTGGATTTCATCGTTGAGCATCAACAGTGCTCCCATGCCACGCGATGCCTCGGCAGCAGCCGTGCGCGCCGCGTTCAACAGATTGATCGCGGCATCGGTGCTGATTGCCGATGCCGGGCGCTGCGCTCCTACGACGACGACGGGTCGGTCAATCCTCAAAGTCAGATTGAGGAAATAGGCCGTTTCCTCGGCGGACGCCGTGCCGTGCGTCACGACAAAGCCGGCGATCGACTCATCGTCACCTGCAGCACGGGTGATAAGCCGGTGCAATTCGAGCCAGTCGGCTGGTGAAATTTTCGTGCTGCCAACCGCCTTATAGGGAATGACGACCGGTTCAACGAACTCATGCACGAGTTCGAATTTCTCGATCAGTGCATCGACCTTAAGCTTCGCCCCGCTATCAGGATAGTCGATCAGATCGAGCGCGGAGCGCCCAATCGAGGAAATGGTGCCACCGGTTCCAACAAATGCAACTTTCGGCTTGGTCATCGTCATTATCCCAATACACAACCGCGTCCGCCAACGCCTGGCGGTGATCCTCGCAGCCTACACGTCCAGCGCGCGGCTGCAATGCACAATGAAATCGCACGAAAAGCGTCAAGGATCGTCGCTGTGTATCAGAGGTTCTGATTTATGCCTGAAGGGCGTTAGCGCACCGCCGCGCGCGGTGCGGCGACATCGGTGGTGTCCGTCGACGGTGAAACATCTTCGTCCTTCCGAACCGACTCCAATTCAAAATAACCTTCGCGGAAATCAACGGTCGACCGCCGTCCGATCGACGTTTTGTGTTGCATAAGCCAGTAGTCGGCCTCCTCGCTTCCGGATTGCCGCAGATACGACAGCAACTGCTTTTCCGGAATCATTTTCGAGTCGGAATCGAGCTGCGCCGTGTGAGCACCAGCAGCAATCAGATGAAACCGGTGGGATCTCAGGCGGCCGACGCGATCGTTGCGGCTTCCAAACCAGCCTGACTCGGATTTTTGCGCCATCACGATCGTCTCGACCTGATGCAACAATGGCTGATTGAACGTAATCGTATTGACTCTGTCATCAATGCTCTTGGTGCCCTTGGGCAATCCGATGTGGCGGATTGGATTGAGCTGTACGAGGAGTGTATCGCGCACATCGCTTTCATCCACGAGCGTAAGCAGGTCCGGATTTGCCGAGAAGCCGCCATCCCAATAGTAGCGTCCATCGATCTGAACGGCATGATGAAGTGTCGGCAGACAGGCCGATGCGAGCACCGTTTCAACTGTCAATTCCGAGCGCTGAAACAAACGGGCTCGCCCTGTTTCGACGTCCGTCGCAGCAATCAGCAAGCCGATCGACGAGTCGTTCCGGATGGCTTCAAAGTCGATACTCTGCTCAAGGATCTTGCGCAAGGGATCGAAGCCTGCCGGGTTGAAGTCATAGGGCGACAGAAATGCCGCCACATTGCCGACCGGGGCAGCCTTCGCCAGCCCCATCAGGAAGGGATTGAGGCGCATGAGATCCGGGACGCCGGAACGCTCGACCGAACTCCAGATGTCTGCGAGGGCTGCGAGGCCGAGACGCGCATCGCCCTTCGCAAGACCATGCGCCACGGCAACGGCATTAACAGCCCCCGCGCTGGTCCCGCTGATCCAGCCGACTTTCAGCCACTCCTCGTTGAGCAAACGATCCAGGACGCCCCAAGTAAACGCGCCATGAACGCCGCCGCCCTGCAGTGCAAGATTGAGGCGCTGCTCTCGTCTGAATAGACGCAAAATGGAATTCCCCCTGGCAGACGATCGCGGCCCAAATTCCGAAATCAGTGAAATAGGTGGCACACGTCGTCGCAACGTGGCCCGATAACATGGCAGGCGCAATGTCAGGTTCGCCTGCAGCCTTTCCAAACTTCATGTCAATCCGGCAACGCTGAATGCAAAGTTCGACGCTGCCAATTGGCCCACCACATTTCGCCTTCACTCGGTGGTCGGTGCCGATTGTATCGGTCTTGGCAACTCTGTCGCCTGGTTTATTGACGCTGCCCGCGCCAATGCGGCGCACCAGCAGCAGGAAAAGCTAGCTGCCGTCAGCCCTGGAGACGACTGCGACAACTTTCTCCGTATCGGCACGAATGGCCTTGATTTCGGCCCGCAATGCTCCGATTTCGCTCAACAACTCACGGTGATCGAGCTCCGCCGCCTCAGCATCGGCTTCTCGAACCTCGTCGGCCTGGTTTTGCATGGCATCAACAATAATGCCGATGAACAGGTTGAGAACCGCAAAAACGACGAAGACAATGTATGGGATGAACAGTACCCACGCCCACGGATGCTTGTCCATAACAGGGCGTACGATTTCCTGTGCCCAACCTTCCAACGTCATAATTTGGAAAAATGTAAAAAAGGACGCGCCGATCGTGCCGAAATTTTCAGGAAACTCGTCTGCAAACAATTTCGTGCCCATCACAGCGAAGATGTAGTTGACGAGCAACAGGAGAAGAATCACTGACCCCATGCTTGGGATCGCTGACAGCAACCCACCAACCACGCGGCGCACGGAAGGAATCGCCGAAACAAGCCGCAATGCCCGGATAATTCTGAGAGCTCGCAGGATCGAGAGGTTGCCGGTTGCCGGAACAAGCGTAATACCGACGACAAGAAAGTCGAACACACTCCAGGGATCACGCCAGAAGCTGCCGCCGAATGCGAAAATTCGCGTGGCAATCTCGACAACGAAGAACACAAGAATGATCGTATCGAGCATACTGAGAATACCGCCAGCATAGCTAACCGCGGTGGCACTCGTCTCCAAACCCAGCGTTATGGCGTTCAAGACAATGACTGCAACAACGATCCGCTCACAAAGCGGATCGGACAAGATCTCGCGGAGTGCCGCACGAAAGCCTTGCAGATCAAAACTTTTGCCGGGTTTCAATCGATTGAGTGTCATAGGGTCTTCGCGGATCAGCTTCAGCTCAGATGCACTGCACGTTGCTAATCCACGCGGCCCCAGAAGCCAAGTGGGGAGATGAGATAATCACACACGGCCCAACGTGTGCCGAGCATCTGCCGAAGACCCACGCCTACGGCCCGTCAGAGGCACAGAAAATCCGCCGCACCGGCGGCCAGATCCAGCAAAACGGCGGTTCCACGAACGGACAAGAGATAAATCGCGCCGCCAACCAGCAGCACAACACCGCTCAGAACCGCGTATCGAACTGCCCTGGGGGCCAACGGATTTCTCCTCGATCAAGCCGTCACGCAGATATGTTACCACTTTGCCGCAAGGTCTCCAACACCCGTCCCTGAAACTCCGGCGAGACCGATTCTCGCTTATTCGGCAGGAACGGGCGCGGGCGCACGGCGTTCGACTTGCTGCTCTCGAATTGGCAGATGGATGAGCGCGGCAAACAGGCCAAGCGCAACCGAAATCCACCACATTATGTCATAGGACTGCGTTTTGTCGTAGAGATAACCAGCCATCCATGCCCCGAGGAACGATCCAACCTGGTGTGAGAAGAATACGATCCCGTACAGCATTGTCATCCATGTCGGACCAAAGAACGTCGCAACCAACGTCGACGTCAACGGTATCGTCGACAACCAGAACAGGCCCAGAGCGGCACTCATGATGACGATCATAGGACCGTCCATCGGCAGATACAGAAATCCGAGGAATAGCACGGCGCGGCCAAAGTAGATGAAGCAGAGACCCAGCTTCTTGGAATGGTTCTTTCCCCAGACACCGGCCAGATAGGTGCCGACAAGATTCCCGACCCCGATCACCGTCAGTCCGATCACACCGTAACTCGCATCGAGACCGAGATCAGCTACGTAGGACGGCAGATGCGTCAGATAGAAAACGACATGAAATCCGCAGACAAAAAAACCGGCGTTGAGGAGCCAGAAACTTGGATAGGAGAAGGCCTCTTTCAATGCCTCCCCGACCGACTGTTCGCGCTCCTGTGACGCGACCCGCGACGGTCGTCCGCTGACCGGCCAGGCGAGCGGCAGGATCAAAAGCGCGCTTGACGCCAGAACCGCCAGACTGGCCTTCCAGCCGAGCCATTCAATGAGAAAATGCGCATAGGGAAGCGCAATCAGGAGACCGAGCCCGCTGCCGATCCCGATTTTGGCGATGGCAGCCGTACGTTGCTCCGGTGGAGCCGCACGACCGGCCGCTCCGACCAGGGCATTGATCCCGGCGCCGGCGACACCGAAGCCAAGAAATATACCGGCCACATACAAATGCAGTTCGCTCGTCGCCGTGTGCATCAGCCACAACCCGAGCGCGGTCGTCAGACCACCAAAAATGACGACACGCCCACAGCCATACTTGTCTGAAACAGCTCCGGAAAACGGCGCCATAACGCCCCAGACAATGTTTGCGATGGCGATCGAGATTGAGAATACTTCCCGACCGAAGCCGAGTTCATCGCTTATCGGCTTGAGGTACAGCCCCATCGCCTGGCGAATACCCATTCCGATCGCTGCGACAGTGGCGCAGGCCAAAATGACCGCCCAAACGGGCAGGCGCTCGATAGGCGGGCGGTTTGCTGTCACGACTCATCTCTCGCACTGTTGCAGGCGCGACAATGGCACAGATTATTCGGGCGCTCGAAATAGAATTTCGCATGTCATGAATTAGCTTTGCTTATCCATGACAGGTGCCGCCGGGCTCAAAACATGCCGGCCGATCTCGACAACATCACCATCCGGTTCTGTCAAACCGCGCTGGACCATCTCGATTGAAAAGCCCTGATCGGCGCGTTCAATGAAGTATAGGTTATATGCCGCGAGCGATTCCGCAGCTCGCCTGCGCCCCATCGACAGCGAGCCGACGCCTACCACTGCGAATTGCGCCTTAGGCCCGCTGCAGTAATCCAGCATGTTGCGATGATTGTGTCCGTGAAGGACCAATTCCGCACCGTGCCGAGCCAGGATCTGCTTCAGTTTGCCTGCATCTTTGAGTGCGCGTGTCGGCTTCGCCTGTCCGGGCATAGGGGGATGATGGACGACCACGACCCGACAGAAACGCGTCGTCGACAAGACCTCCAGGATGCGATCGAGACGCTCCAATTGCTCGCGCCCAACTTCGCCAACGGCCAGAACAGGCGGTGTTGGAACAGCGGAATTGACGCCGACCAAAACACAATCGCCCAACTGCCTGACAAATGGGAAAGTGCCATCAACCAGCATGAGCTCGCCAAGTTCGGGCGCAAAGTTCGCCGCATAAGGCGCCCATCGTTGCGTCCCTCGATCGGACCATAGCCGGCAGTAGATGTCGTGATTGCCCGGGATCACGGAGATATCCTGCGGAGACCCCAGCGCTTCGAGCCAACGCAGTGCCCATTCGTGCTCTCGCGGCATGCCAATGTTCGTCAAATCTCCTGAGACGACAATGTGGTCAGCGCGCTGTCGCTTGAGGTCAGCGACCATACGATCGGTAGTGGCGCGACGATGCTCGAACTTTCGTTTGCGCAACCAGTTGGCGTAGCCCAGCGCGCGTTTGACATTCCAGTGCCACGGCCAAAACGGCGGCAGTGGCGCCAGATGAACATCCGAGACATGGGCTATTGCAAATCGATCGGTCATCGGCTCCGCAAATGCTTGATGCGCGCCACGACCTACCATGATCCGGTCCGATCATCGAATAGAACTTGCAAACAGCGATCATCACAGCAAGAACAGCGATTGACGTTTTGTCTGAAGTGGGGATGCCGGGCGTTGATTGATAACTGGCTTGTCAAGAAATCGTTGCAGACTTACTGGCGTTTGACGCGACCACTAACTATGGGCGTGCAAGGTGTCGTCATTGATGACGACGGCCGAGTCTTGCTGGTCCGTCACACCTATCGGCCGGGTTGGCATTTTCCTGGCGGCGGCGTGGAAAAACGGGAAACCGTCGTCACTGCCTTACAGCGTGAGCTCCACGAGGAAACAGGTGTGCAAGCAATCGGGCCGCCACAGCTGTTTGGCCTCTATGCGAATTTCACTGCCTTTCCATCCGATCACATTGCCCTGTTCGTGATCCGCGACTGGCAGCGCCCGGTCGTCCCGAAGCCCAATGCCGAGATTGCCGAGCACGGCTTTTTTGCGCGCAATGACCTACCTGAAGCAACCATCTCTTCGGTCAGCCGTCGACTTGCCGAAATCCTTGACCAGCATCAGCCCGATGAGAACTGGTAGGCCGCTATGACGGATGAGCAAACCGGTGCGATTGAAATTCGGCCGACAATGGTTAGTGATCTGGCGGCAGTTTCCGCCCTGCACGCCAACGTCTTTGGACCGGGCCGCTTTGCGCGAACAGCTTACCGGGTGCGCGAGAACGCACGAAAAGTCTCCCCGTTCTGCCGTGTCGCCAGGCGTGATGGCCGGTTCATTGCCACCGTCAGTTTCACGCCGCTCATCATCGACAATCAACGCGGTGTCCTGATGCTTGGCCCTGTTGCCGTCGACCGCAATCATGCCAACCAAGGATACGGCCGGCAGCTCATCGCCGATGGCTTGGCTGCGGCAGCGGCAGCCGGCGTGCACGCCATTGTCCTTGTCGGTGATCTCGACTATTTCGGGCGCCTTGGATTTCAGGTTGTGCCACCGGGCCAGTTGATATTTCCCGGTCCCGTTGATCCCAGCCGAATACTGGCGAGCGAACTCATCGACGGCGCTCTGGAAAACTTTCGCGGGCAGATCACCGCCGACTGTGGTGAACAGGCACTACCGCAATGAGAAGACCAGACGGTCTTCGCGACTGCCGATTTGTTGGCAGGAGTCGTTGAGCCGTGGCGCAGAACCGACCATCACGACGCGGCGATCGCTGTTCTGAACCGAGCCGGGCACCGCGTAACCCACTCGTCCGCAGGATCGGGTGAAAATGTAGGCCGTCCCGGAGTAGGTCTTTCCGCGCCGGCGACCTTCGAATAGGACGTCTCCGCTCTGAACACCTCGGTCAAGCAGACCCTGTCTCGGTTTGTCGTAGACAAACGATCTGCGTGGACCATCGGCCACGAGGCGCATTACGGATCGGTTGTGCAACCATAGCGTTCCGCCGGTTGGCGCCGGCGCCGGCTGATTGCCATCGTCCGCGCTGTCGGCTGGCGGCTGCTGCGGCGACAATTTCCAGTCCAGGCTGACGACTTCCTTTTCACACGGATAGGCGGCCGGCAGACCAGAAGCAGCGAGTTCGCACAGCATCGACGTTGTGATGCGCTGGCCATTGTCCTGAAATGAAATATCGATGACGTACTTGCTTGCCCCGAAATTGAAGCGTTGCCCACGACTCGTGCAGTAGCCGCGTGACTTCTCAAGCCAGATTTTCTTCAGTGTGCGATATTTGATCGACCGCGATCTGCCAGCCTGCTCATCTGCCGCCGTCTGCAGAGATTCGTCCTGCATCACGTATTGGCCGTCCACCGAACGGCAGGCGTGATAATAGTCACCGGCATCTGCCTGCTGCGAGACGACCAGAAAATGCGACAGAGCCAGCAATGCCGGCAGTGCCAATCGATTGGCATGGGACGTTGAAAAGATCATCGAGCTGGCCTCCGCTTCACAGTATCTGACTGTAGCTCCGTTGGCATTGTGTATAGGCAAATGTCGTCCGGTAATACCATGATCGATGTTCAATCCTGAATGAACGATGAGTGCATGTGCCGGATTGCGGTTCGGCTGACGGTGCGCTAGGCCAAGAAATACGGGCCGGCCTCGTTCGCACCCCTCGCTCTCAATCGATGTTCCACCGGCTGAATACGCCATGAATCAAGACGCCATCGTTGTCGTTGCGCTCTACAAGTTCGTGCCACTCCACGACATTGATGTGCTGCGCGCCGATCTCTTCGCTGCCTGCTCTGCTGCCGGTGTCGTCGGAACGCTGCTGCTAGCGCCGGAGGGCATCAATGGCACGATTGCGGGCAGCCGCAATGGCATCGACACCGCTCTCGATGCAATTCGCGCCATCCCCGGATGTGCGGACATCACACACAAGGAATCGTCGGCGGTCATCCTTCCGTTTCAAAAGCTCAAGGTGCGGTTGAAGACTGAGATCGTCAAACTGGGTTTGCCCGAGATTAATCCCAACAATGTGGTCGGCACTTATGTCGAACCGGAAGACTGGAATGCCCTGATCGCCGACCCTGACGTCGTCTTGATCGATACGAGGAATGCCTATGAGATCGCAATTGGCACCTTCGACGGCGCCATCGATCCTCAGACCGAAGCCTTCCGCGAATTTCCGGCCTGGGCGGACAACAATCTTGATCCGAAATCTCACAAGCGGATAGCGATGTTCTGCACCGGCGGCATTCGCTGCGAGAAGGCCACGTCGCTGCTCAAAGAACGTGGCTTCGACCAAGTTTATCACCTCAAAGGCGGCATCCTGAAATACCTCGAGCGTATTCCCGAGGACGAAAGTATTTGGCGTGGCGATTGCTTCGTCTTCGATGACCGCGTCTCACTCAGGCACGGCTTGCAACTGGGCGACTATGAGTTCTGTCCGGTCTGCGATCTGCCGGTCAAAATAGGCTCCGTTTGCTGCGAACCAGCACGGGCGGCTTGCCGAAATGCATGATCACGCGCAATAAACCCTAAACGCACACGTCGAACGGGAAACGCCTCATGGTCCAACTTGCCGAAAGCCTTGCCCGGCTTGGTACGGAAACCGCTTTTGAAGTCCTCGCACGCGCCGCCGCCCTCCAGGCCGAGGGGCGCGACATCATTAATCTTGGCATCGGTCAACCGGACTTCAAGACACCGGCCCACATCGTTGAAGCGGCCGTCAAGGCACTGAGAGACGGCGAACACGGCTATACGCCTGCACAAGGGATTCTGCCGCTGCGCGAGGCCGTCAGCGCCGACTTGAACAAACGCCATGGCGTGAACGTTAGTCCCGACGACGTCGTGATCATGCCGGGCGGCAAACCGACCATGTTCTTTTCAATTCTGATGTTCGGCGTGCCCGGCAGCGAGATTATGTACCCTGATCCGGGGTTTCCCATCTATCGATCAATGATCGAGTATACCGGGGCAAGACCGGTCCCGATTGCACTACTGGAAGAAAACGGATTTGCCTTCAATGCCGAACAGGTTCTGGCCGGGATCACACCGGCAACGCGCCTGATAATCCTCAACACGCCGGGCAACCCAACCGGCGGCGCGGTACCCAAAGCTGAAATCGAGAAATTGGTCGAAGGCCTGGCAGCGCACCCGCATGTCGCCATTCTGTCCGACGAGATTTACAGCCAGATGCTGTACGACGGGCGCGAGCATGTCTCGCTCCTGCGCTACCGGGAACTGCGCGATCGTCTCATAATGCTGGACGGCTGGTCGAAAACATACGCCATGACCGGGTGGCGCCTTGGGTTCAGTGTGTGGCCGACGGAACTGGTCGAACCGGTGGTTCGCCTGGCGGTCAACTGTCATTCCTGTGTGAACGCACCAACGCAATTTGCCGGCATCGCCGCCCTCGAAGGTCCGCAGGACGCTGTCCATGACATGGTCGCCGCGTTCGACGACCGGCGGCGCGCGATCGTCCCGATGCTCAACCAATTGCCCGGATTCCGATGCGTTGAGCCCGGCGGAGCTTTTTACGCATTCCCCAATATTTCTGGCACCGGCATGACGGCCAGGGAACTGCAAAACCGGATGCTCGAGGAGGCCGGAGTTGCGACCGTAGCGGGAACAAGTTTTGGTATACACGGCGAAGGTTATATTCGCTTTTCGTACGCCAACTCGAAGGAGAACATTGCCAAGGCCATCGAACGCATCGGCACGCTGCTCACGGGATGATGGACCAATCATTCTATCACACGAAACCGTGAGAACCGGTGGCACACGACAATTGAATTGCCGTATATTGACGCTCGATTCGGAATGACTCGCTCAAGTGATGAGCGCAAACAAGACGTATCGTTCGCAATGGCAGCTCCCGCAAGACGGTTAATCGGAACCACCGGAGTCCTGGCAGTATTGCTGGGACTAGTGCTGTTCGCGATCGGGCCGGCGCAAGCCGAAATCACGACCGGTGCAGACGGGATGGCCAGCAGCGCCGTCCACAGCCTACCGAAAGCGTGCCAAAGCCTGTCAACGCCGACACCCGCCTGCAAACGATGTCTGCGCGCGCATGGCATCAGTCCGTCGAGTACGCGATCGCGGATAGATGACGACGACACCTTTGAGCTCGTCGATTTTGCCGGACCTGTGCTGCAGCGGTCGCTCGCAGCAGTATCATTACGACCCGCCACATGGCACCAATGGGCGCCAGCGTCGCGACGATCCGCATTTTGGTCGGTCTTTGCGATCACAGCCAGAATGCGCAATTAGCTTCATCTACGAACACTGCAGAACGGCATCTCGCACCGCCTCGTCTGTTCGCAGCAACCTCCAACGAATTCCACGAAACTCTCAACCGGCTGCGCTTGCGCGTAGCTCAGGGAACAACTGCATGCATCGCCACCTTGCAACCCTCGCCCTGCTCGTCGCAGGCGTCCTTGTCGTCACCACACCCGCCTCGGCCCAACTCCTGTGGTCATCGCAACCCAAGCGCAACTCGGAGCGCGACAAGCAAGTCGTCGCCTTTCCGACCAAGCATCGACCTGGCGAAATCGTCGTCAGCTTCGCTGACCGGCGGCTCTATCATGTCACCAAACCAGGCCAGGCCATGAGTTACCCCATTGCCGTACCGCGAGCCGAGAGCCGCTGGCAAGGCGTCGAGCGCGTCACGCGCAAGCGGGTCAATCCGTCCTGGACGCCGACAGAGTCGATGCTCCGTGAGAACCCCAAGCTGCCGACGTTCGTACCCGGCGGCCATCCGCGCAATCCGATGGGCGTAAGGGCGCTCTATCTCGGCAGCACGCTCTACCGCATCCATGGCACTGACGCGCCCTGGACGATCGGCAAGAATGTCTCGAAGGGCTGCGTGCGCATGCACAACGCCCACGTCATCGAGCTCTACAATCGCGTGAAAGTCGGAACCAAAGTCTTGGCGACCTGGCAGAAATATCGGCCGAAGCGCGTCGTCAAAACCAACTATGATGCAAACGGTTGGCCATTTGGTGACAACTAGCAACGCAAGTGCCGGCTAGCGGCACAAAAACGCCCGCGGATCACCGCTATAAGAGCCTGCGGTTCCGACCAAGCTAGCCGGCAGATCGATCAGCGCCGACGGCGCAATTGCGTTGCCGTCGAGCGTTCCAGATAACCAATGCGGGAGCCAGGAGAATCCCATGGACCGATCAACCGTCGTCAGCCGTCGTAGCGTCTTGCAAGCATTTACGGCAGTCGCCGCCGCCCCGATGGCGGCGACCTCGGCGCTGGCGGAAAGCCCGCGACAGCGCATTGGCCGGCAAGCACCGATGTGGGAGATCCTGGAATGGATCAATCGCGACGGCGGCAATATCGACACTCTGCGCGGCAGCGTCATCATTATCGACTTCTTCCAACTCTGGTGCCCTGGCTGCAACAAATTCTCGGGGCCGTTGATGACCCACTGGCAGAAAAAATATTCACGCGCCATCGCCGACCGGAAGTTGTCGCTTGTCAAAATCCACACTGTCTTCGAGGGGCACAATTACCAGACCGTCCGTCGGCTACGGCGCTATGTGAAGGAGAAGAACATAACGATACCTGTCGGCGTTGACCGCCACGTCGGCAATAGTCGCATTCCAGAGACGATGCGGCGCTACCGCACCCGGGGCACCCCGGAAATGGCCATCATCGACAGCGAGGGCATCGTTCGATTCCAGCAATTCGGGTATTTTCCACCCGAGGAAGTTGAGCCGCTGATCACTGCACTGACCGAGAAGACGCGGGCCTGACAGGCCTCACGGCAGCCGATGGCAGTCCGCTCGACTGAATTGGAACCATTTCAACGCAGGGGCCGGCTGCCGCCTGGAAGCAGAAGCTGGTTCAGTTCAGTTGATGGAGCTCTAAACCAAATATTCACCCTGTGACCGCATACTCAGGCATGAGGCGCAATTCATGCGCAACGCTTAACCGTGCGTTACTTCGGGTCTGGAAATGAGCGTGATCAAAGGCATCGTGTTGACAGCGATCTTGCTGGCCGTCGGCAACTTCGGTCTGCAGATCTATCTGCGTCAGGACGCGACCCAAAACGTCATCATTTCAGCCTACCGCGAGCACGCAATCGCAGCTTGCCGGCAGAATGGCGGGCAAAACATCAATCAGGCTGCTTGGTCACAACCAAGCGACGTGCGCTTGTCCATCGGCAAAGGCGATCTC
>JBPCWB010000622.1:0-4763 GCA_051009955.1 Hyphomicrobiaceae bacterium
CGGTGACGGTCAGCACCTTCAACAAATATGCCGACCAGATCGGAGCACCGGTCAAGTCAGCAAAAGACCTCGGACTGCCAGAGCCGGATCAATTCGACAGCTGGTGGCCGCCAAAAGGCTACAAGCCGATGAAGATCTAAGTCGGCAAGTTTATATTGGCGGACTGGGGTGATCCGGTGGTCACCCCAGACGACGAGGCGCGGCGTGCATGAGCGGTGACAAGCACCAGTTCATCTCTGAGGATGAGTCAGCGGGCTATGCCAGCCCGCTGATGGACATTGTTGCGGCCGCCGCGTTAGTGGCATTGTCAGCATGGATCATTGTCGAAGCGGTCGCGCTCGACGTGCCCGACTCGATCGCTACGGCGCCGGGCCTCTTGCCGATCATCGTAGCCGGTTCGCTCGCCGCGATGGCGCTGGCGCTGGGCGTATTGGCTTGGCGGCGAAGAGCGGCGGGCATCGTCGCGGCCGCGGCGGATGAGCCGACCGATGTCACGCGAACCATCCTTCTGATCGTCTTTCTGGTTGTGTATGTCGCGGCACTTGAGCTGATTCCGTTCAACTTTGAGTTCAATGCCGGGTCATATCTGCTGTCGATTGGCGGTTTTGAGGTGATCTCGATCGTTGTTCTGAGCGCCATCTTTCGCGTGTTTTGGACGAACCAATTGATTCTCTGTCTGACCGCTTCGACGCTTTGGATCGCCTTACTCTCGATTGCCTTCAAGCACGTTTTTGAGATCCCATTGCCAGGGAGCGGTTGATCGGCAGCGATGATTTGGGATTCCGTTCTACTCGCCCTCTCGCCCCATCTCCTAACGCTGACGCTGCTTGGCGTTTCGCTCGGTATTGTCTGGGGAGCCTTGCCAGGGCTTTCGACGACGATGGCGATGGCATTGCTCATCGGGCTGTCGGCCGGGATGGAGCAGTATTCGGCGCTGTGCTTCATGCTGGGTGTCTACACCGGCAGCGTATTCGGTGGCGCAATCTCAGCCGTTCTCATTAACATTCCCGGCACGCCGGATGCTGTTCCAACGATGATCGAGGGCCACGCACTGGCCAAGCGCGGCGAGGGCGGCCAGGCTCTTGGCATGGCCATTGCCAGCTCGTTCATCGGCAACTGGGTGGGCATTCTGCTGCTGATTGGTTTTATCCCGGTCATTCTGACTCTGGCTCTAAATTTCCGATCTTGGGAGATGTTTCTTCTCGCAGTGATCGGCATCATGATCTGTGGTTCGATGTGTTCTGGCGAGATGCCGCTGAAAGGCTGGATCGCCGGTTGGCTGGGGATGCTGGTCGCGTTCGTCGGTATCGATTCCATTCACGGTGTGACACGATTTACCTATGGCATTCCGGAGTTGCACGACGGAATCTCCTACGTCGCTGTCTTGATCGGGTTGTTCGGGCTGACGGAAATTCTGAAGGTGTTGCCCTCGCAGTCAAAACAATCGATCCCGGAATCCGTCGGGAGCGTTCTGCCATCATTTTCGCGGCTGGCCGCGCATGCCAAAGCTGCCGTTCGCTCCGGCTTGATCGGGACATTCATTGGAGCCATTCCGGGCGCCGGCGCCAATGTCGCGTCTTTTCTTGCCTACGACATTGGCCGGCGGCGGGCCAAGCCCGAGGAACAGAAGAAGTGGGGCAAAGGCAGTTACGAAGCGATCGTCTGCGCCGAGGTCGCGAACAACGCTAACATTGGCGGTTCGATGCTGCCGACGCTCACGTTGGGAATTCCGGGCAACGCGGCTGCGGCAGCGCTGATGGCTGCGCTCACGCTCAAGAATGTTGTCGTCGGCCCGACGATCGAGATCGATCATCCCGGGCTGATATACTTCATCTATATCGCGCTCATCACGGCCAATCTGCTGATGTATGCGATGGCCATCATTTTGATCAAACCGTGCGTGAAGTTGTTTTCCCTACCCAAGGGCTTGCTCATGCCCTTGATCATCCCGGTGTGCATCATCGGGGCCTATGCGGCGCGGCTCAGCATGGTCGACGTTTGGATCATGTTGTTTTCGGGGTTGGTCGGTTATGTGCTACACCTGTTCCGTTTCCCGCTGGCCCCAATCGTGCTGGGCGTCATCCTTGCGCCGCTGGCCGATGAAAACTTGCGCCGGTCGCTGCTGATTTTCCAGGACAAGTCCTTCGAATACATCGCAACGCAGTATGTCGGGAATGCGCTGCTGATTTGCATCATCATCGTGCTCGTAGAGGGCCTGCTGCGGCTACGCCGCCGGCCAAGAATTGGGGAAGAAATCGAACAATGAAACAGCAACGACAGCAGATCGGCCTTGCCGTCATCGGATGCGGAACGATTGGACGAATTCGGGCAGAACTGGCTCGCGCTTATCCCGGAGTCGGATGGATCGGCCTGTGCGACATCAACGACGAACTCGGACAGAAACTCAAAGAGGACTGTCAGGCAGATTTTTTCACGACCAATCATGCTGAATTGCTGGCTCGACCGGAAGTGAACGCTGTCATCATTGCGACGGATGAAAACAACCACGCCAACCCAACAGTGTCTGCCATTGAGAATGGCGTGAAGCACCTTTTCATCGAGAAGCCACTGGCCACGGAGGCCAAAGAGTCCAAAACAATTCTCGACGCAATCGAGGGTGCCGGTGCAGATGCGGTTGTCGGATATACCCAACGCTTTCGCCGCCGATTCCTGGCCGTGAAGGAGAGATTGGTCACCGGGCAAATCGGTGACGTCACGAGCGTCGTCACCCGCGCTTTCATGAATCGTATGGTGCCAATTGCAACCGTGCGGCGAACCAATCAGCGCCATAACCTGACGCCGATGGTCGTATCCGGCACACACAGTCTGGATATGTCGATGTGGTTGATGGAAGGCAAGACGCCTGCGACCGTCTACGCGCAGTCCTGCGACAAGGCACTGTCTGAATGGGGCACCAAGGACTCGACGTTCGGCATATTCACAATGGAAGACGGCACCATCTGGAGCATGAATATCAGTTGGGCGTTGCCGACGGTATGGCCGGGTTCCGTCTACGGTCTTGAAATCGGCATCGTCGGCACCAATGGCGTGATCGATATTGAGGACACGCACCGTGACCTGGTGCTGGCTTCGGACAAGGCTCAGGGGGCCGGTTATTCGCCGGACGGTTTCAATCCCGGGGCGGAGCGTCACGTCGATTTCCTCACCAGCTATCCACCCGGCGATCTCTACGATGGCCAGCTCTGGGGCCCCATGCGTGAAGAGACGGTGTCGTGGTTCCAACGCGTGTACACGGGGCAATCGACACCGCATGCGACGGCACAGGATGGCCACCGTAACCTCTTACTGACGATGGCGATGGACATTTCGGCGGCTCAGGGTCGCCCACTCAAGTTGCCGGAGGAGCTCGACGCATTGATGTCAGACTGATCACGCATCCTGACCATCCTGGATATCTGTCGCAAGGAAACTCGGAACCAATCATTATGGAAGTTCGCCCTTATCAATCGACTGTTGCCCGCGAGCATGGGCGCGATGCCAACCCGTCACCAAAGTCGCTTGTCGTCGACATTCACGGCCACATGCTCGTGCCGGAAGCCGATGAACTGGTGCGTCCTCATCTGCCGGCATCCGAACTGGATGCCGTGAAGTATGCTTCGCCGTATACGCGCGAGGTCAATGTCAAGCAGAACAAGGATCGTCACGAGGCGTTGGTTGGCAACGAGCAGCGCTTCAAGGAAATGGACCAAATGGGCGTGGACGTGATGGTGATCTCACCAGCTCCCCCACAGTTCAACTACCAGGCGGACGCGAGCCTGTGTCACGAGGCCAGTCAGCTGGTCAACAATCGATTGGTCGCGGCGGTCAAGGAAGACAGCGATCGGCTGGTCGCTCTCGGCACGGTTCCGTTGCAGGACACGGACCTCGCAATTTCGGAACTCACACGCTGCGTCCGTGACCTTGGAATGGCGGGCATCGAAATCGGTGCCAATGCCGGTAGCGACGAGTTATCGGCAGAGCGCCTGGAACCGTTCTGGTCGAAGGTCGAGGAACTGAACGTTCCCATTCTGTTGCATCCAACGGCATTCGCCAGTGACCGCTTCGGCGCCCACTATCTGACAAATGTCATTGGCAATCCGCTGGAGACGACCCTTGCCGTGCACTACCTTATCTTCGACGGCGTCATGGAGCGCCATCCGAAGTTGAGGATCGTCGTCTCCCACGGCGGCGCTTTTGTTTCACACTACGCGGCCCGCATGGATCATGCCTGGGGGGCGCGCCCGGATTGCTGCCTGCACATCGAACAGCCGCCGACGTCATATCTCGACCGCTTTTACTTCGACACGATTGTCTTTGCCATCGACCAGCTGGCGTTCATTACGGAGAAGTTCGGCAGCGATCGCATTTTGCTGGGGACTGACTTTCCATTTGACATGGGTGAATACGACCCTGTCGAGCATGTGTGCCAAGTGCCGGGGTTGACGGAGGATGATCGCGAACGCATGTGCGGCGGCAACGCACTCGCATTGCTGGGCTTGAACGAGAAGCAGTTCGCAAAGCGCCGAACGTGACGTCGTGGCAGCGAGCCTGCTGAAAGTCGTGCGCCGTTTCCGCCTACCTTAGAGCCTGATACGGAAGACGGGGGATGCCCAGCTCGTTCGCGATGTCGTCGAGCGCGCACGCCTTCATGGTTTCAGGAACGTTGATCGTGTTGTCTCGCTACGGCCTGTTGCCGTTGCCCAACTGACTCATCCAGGGCTCCAATTCACGCGCCAATGCCAATATGCGATCCACGACAACAT
>JBPCWB010000623.1:0-4763 GCA_051009955.1 Hyphomicrobiaceae bacterium
TCATCAACGCCGTCGAAAACATGATCGGGCTACACGTGCCCAAAGTGATCGGCCAACGCAGGCCTGGTGATCCAGCCGCGTTGGTCTGCGACCCCCGCAAAGCGATCGAAATCCTTGGATGGAG
The DNA here is from genome assembly GCA_051009955.1 of Hyphomicrobiaceae bacterium. Lineage (GTDB taxonomy): Bacteria > Pseudomonadota > Alphaproteobacteria > Rhizobiales > Hyphomicrobiaceae > Tectiglobus. The sequence continues at coordinate 125 of JBPCWB010000623.1, forward strand.
TCCGAAGTACGGCCTCAAGGCGATTGTCGATACCGCTTGGACATGGCACCAGAGAGGCAAACGGACGGCTCGGCGTGAATGACGGTAATCCTGGCTCAAATTCGGGTGGGAGCCTGACCTCAGAACACTTCGCAGCCATGACTTGATTCCAATTTTATCGTCATGGTTAGTGGTTAGATCGTCGGTGACCCGTCGACATCGAAAGCACAGTCGGCACTTCATGATCGTGGCGGCGCGCCTCGTTCATGAGCACGAAGATCGGCTAGCTTTGCCGGTTGTCCATGTGCGTCCTCACCGGAATGTCATCCTATCAAATGGGGTGATTGAGAAATTGTTGACCAGAGGGAAATGCTTCGGCCTGGATGGCAGCACGACGTTCAGCATTCCAGATTACATCCGGAAGAATCTTGCCTTTATCGCACCTGTTCGCGTGTCTTCTTGCAATATCAGTCACTTCTTCCAGTAATCCCTCGGACAGCATGGTCGGTTTGAAGCCCAATCGTTGAAGGGCGTCCGTGCGAACCCTCAATTCATTGTTCTCAATTTCCGGGCGGGGATTCATCAAGAAACTGATTCTTGCACTTGTAATTCCAGATACAATATTTGCTAGATCAACGATCCGATGTATTTCGGAAACCTGATTCATGATGCAAACACGCTCGCCGAACTCTGGCGGACTATCCACTGCCCTAACAATGCAGTCGACTGTATCACTGATGTGAACGAAAGCCCGCTTCTGGGTGCCCAGGCCGTAAATAGTTAGGGGATGCCCAACGACGGCCTGCATCAGAAAGCGATTCAGGACCGTGCCATAATTACCGTCATAATCGAACCGGTTGATAAGTCGATCATCAATTTTTGTTTCTTCTGTTTGGGTGCCCCAGACAATACCTTGATGCAGATCCGTGATCCGCAATCCGTCATTCTGATTATAAAACTGGAACAGTAGTTGATCCACAGATTTAGTGACATGATAGATACTGCTTGGCTTAGTTGGAAACAGAATCTCTGTCGACTCCTGTTCTTCACCCAGAGCTGCTTTGATATACCCGTCGGGTAACGTTACACCATTCACACAATTGTAGTCGTAAACTCCTAATGTGCCGAGATGAATAACATGCGCATCCAATTGGAGGCTGACCAAGGCCATCAGAATATGGTGCGTCGCTCCAATATTCCGCATGATGGTAGAATGTCTATGGAGAGACGACCTCATTGAATAAGGCGCGGACCGTTGCTCGGCGAAATGGATAATGGTATCCGGCTGATACTCACCAATCAGACGTTCAAGTGCGATGAGATCTTCCCCGATGCAAAAATGTTTGAAGAAGATGGATTTGCCGGTGAGTTCGTGCCAAGCATTGCATCTTTCTTGAATCGATTCGATTGGAGTAAGGGATGAAACTTCTAATTCTTCGTCTATCCGACGTCGCGAGAGATCGTCCACAATGAGAACTTCGTGACCGATACTTGAAAGTCGCAAGCTCGTCGGCCAACCACAGAACCCATCACCACCAATGAGTAGAATCTTCACTTTACTCGCCTCTCATGAAAATTGCCGACCAGCACCCAGCCATCGCCGTCTCGGGCGTCGACGGTATTGATCCCCGTAGAGCAAAAACCATCGTTTCCAGTCATGTCCCATGGGTCGTTGTCGCCAGGTGCCCCGTGAATGAATCGGTTCTTTCACTTGCTCCACCTGTTGAGTTCATTCGTTGTGAGAGATCTGCGGTCAGACAAGGCTTGCCCTCCCTTGATGCCGCGCGCGATTATTAATTCGGCATAGCGCTGCATATCCGCTGGCCTGTACGGAAGCTCGGTTGTTGAACAATCCCGAGCAAATCACTGGTCCGAAAAAAGCATGTCTAACGCAACCTCAGAACTTCAATAAAGCATAGCCGGTGGCTTCTTAAGTCGTAGGAACTGCCAGTCGTCTGAACCAAGGTACGTCTGAAACTTGTCGGCGGCTGCAGCAGTCTTGTCCCAGCCGGGACGACCTCAAGGAAGCGTTGGCCGCATTCATGCTTGAAAAAGGGCTGTTCAAAAAAGGCATGATCGCAGATCGCAAATTGTCTCCGAAGCCGACCCGAAGTGCCGACTTCGAGTTCAAATCAAAAGGGCCCGGACATGCATTCGCAAGTTCGAGGATAATGCAACGAACAAACGTGGCGTTGCCCACCAGCGCGGACATTTGGCAGATTGGCTCTGAAACGAGGTCGGTCTTGGAATTATGGATATAGACCGCTTTGCTCGGACCAAATCAATCGAAACATATGACACTATATATCGGGAACGGACGTGGTTGCGGCGGTAGATCGCGGAACAGTACTTTCCCATTGGGATAGTTGAAGCCAGTGCAGAAGTCTGTAGCCTGATTTTGACAATCGGCCAACTCAGAGCAGGTAAACAGGACTGGCCTGGTGGTGTCGGCGAGTCTGGGCTGGCTTGGCACATCGATACGCAGGGCTTCACGTTTTTCATGTGCGAACGCCGGTTCGGTCACTAGAATCTGCGAGACAAAACCAATTGCCAGCAACGGCGTGCCGAACCAACTCAATTGACAATCTGGTAGAGCTTTCAACATCGAACGATCGCCATTCGTAACCACGTGCTCGAACATCACGCTTCCACTTTCACGGTTCCATTTGCCGCTCGGCAGTTAGGTGCTCAAGGATCAGCGGATCCCAGTTGCCTAACTAAGAGTATTGTCGGGCGGCACAATGTCTGCAGCTTCGAAGTCGGATGACGCGATGAGCACGTGTGGGTTGGTTCGGTTGATCGTGGTTTCATTGAAGCCATGGAGGGAATTGGGATCTGCGCGCGCTCGTCGATGCCTCGGCCTAGTCCTTCATTACGGCAGCCGGACGCGTCGTGGCCGGAACAAGCCGTACCTCCAGAACGTCGCCCGGAACAAGCGGAGTTGAGGAGTTGGCATTCCGTACGGTCTGGCCTCGTGCCGTTGTTCGAATGATCGTGAAGGTTGGTTCAGGGCGGCTGACCTTCGGATCGGTCGCTGCAACTTGCGACCGCAGGGCCAGCGCGGTTCGGGCACCGTTGATGCGCGCGCGCGCACGCTCTATGTCGGATTCCACGGCTAACCGCTGACGCAGCCGTTCCCGCCTTGGCACTTGCTCCTCGTGCCACTGGCGCTTTTCCAGATCGACCTGCTGCTGGCGGGCGCGGGACATGGCGGCTGTTATCCGGAGGCGGGCTTGGTCGTTGCTCGTCTTGAACTGCTTGAAGTCGAGCACGCGCCGGCTGGTGACCAGCCCCCTCTTTGACGCCTCCAAAATCTTTTGCAATTCGGTGTGGATCGTCTTTGCCTGGGCTGCAATGATCGCCTGCTCATTCGTGAGTGCGGCGACTTCGGTTTCCAGGTAGCGCTGCTCTTTCTGCATCATTTCCCGTAGGCGCTTTATGCGCGTCCGTTCGCCTTTCAGAACCGCTGTTTGGCGGGCCAGCAGTTCAGCAATTAGCGGAGACTGGGAATTGCGCCTCAACTCGACAGGTATGGCGATATGCGGTTCGCCGGACTGCGCCGCGTCGAGCGCTGCGCGGCGGATGAGAAAACCGGCCAACTCGGCTCTAGCGACCCGCAGGTCCCGTTCCGCCAACGCGGCGGCGGCGATCTGGATGGACGGAACCCCGCCGGCCTTTGCCACGGCCGTGAAGGTCTGCAGACCAGGGGTGTATGCCACTTCGCCAGGGCGGACGACATCGCCTATCACATACACCGGCCTGAAGACCGCGAAATCGACGGTGAGCTGGACGTCGCGATCCAGAAGCCGCTTCAGCTTTTGCTTGATATCGCCTTCCACATCTTCCCAAGTGCGACCGGCGGCGGCAATGGCACCGACAAAAGGATGGCGGAAAGCGCCGTCCATGCCGATCAGGAATTGCCCATTGAGATCGGCAAGGCCGACGACTGTTACGGCAACCGTGTCGCCCACGGCGAACGCAAATTGACCGGCTATGGTCGCGTCGCGAATAGGGGTGGCAACACTCTTCGTCCGATCGGCAACCGTTTGAGCAGCCGCCGTGCCAATCTTTGTGCCTGCGATAACAACCTGCCCAAGCGGGCCCAATGCAAGAAGGCTCAGGCCAAATATGCTCATGCCTAAGACGTTCCGGACCGGCGTGAGCGATCTTGGAGAGAGGCACTTAGGGGACCAATTCTCAATCTGTTGTCCGCTTCCACTGTCAGGGGCTCTTAGCGAATGGCGCGGTAATTTGGTCGTGACACCCATTGTACTCCCATTTTACTTGTCCCTGCTCTTCTGTTTACTCGAACGGATTGATAGAAGAGTGGGGTCGCCGCAAATCGTGGCGATGATTAAGCTCCATACGACACTGTCTCATGGCGTCTTCGATGCTTTCGTCTCACACACCGTGGTGGATCGATGGTTATGGAGCTGCTGTATCGAGCACCAGAACTCTTGCGACAGATCCGGTTCAGAAAATTGCACACGTTCCAGTGCAACATCGGACATTCGATCGGACGTGGCGCGCTCGACGGGAAAATTCGCAGGCGACACAGAGGGTGATAATTCATTCGATTGCAAAGCACTCACCCCGCTTTCTCCCAAGGCCTTGGCTACCATAGGCGAAATCTTCGCTCGTCCGCCGCTATATTCTGGGT
>JBPCWB010000624.1:0-10652 GCA_051009955.1 Hyphomicrobiaceae bacterium
GCTTGGCCGCGTCGATATCTTCCCGGTTCTTCTCGATACGCTTTTCTGAATCGACGATCTGATCCGCTAGACTTGAGACGGTATCTGAGATAACGCCTGGCAACAGCGAACTCTGCGGTGCCGTGAGTTGCTTTTCGCGCAACTCGACGATCAGGTCTTCCAACTCCCGGATCGACTTGCGCCGCATTTCGATTCGCTTCTGGACGTCAACGATCGGGACGTCCGTGACAATTCCCAATGCGGCATCGAGCAATTCACGGATGCGAGAATCCCGATCTTCCTTCGTCTCAGTCCAAAGCGGCGTCAGGATGAAGTCATCCTTCGACGGCAGTTTGTTGGATGCCGATCGCTCCTTCGCGGCATTCGCGAGGATTGCGTCGATCGCCTTCATCAGGCGCTTGGCCTGTTCGTAGGTGACATCACCGTCGCGCGGGTCTTTGGGCCGCGCGGCTTTGCCGCTTTCCGGCTTGTCGGCACGCTTGCTTGACTGGGCGAGCTGCGTTGGTTCCTGCTTGTCAGCCGACAACCAGTCGGCGATGACGTCGCGATGGCTGGTTTGGGCCGAAGCAGCCGTGGCCAACATGGCCAGCAGAGTTCCTGCCAGTCCGAGTTTGCTCAACAACTTCATCATCCCCGCACCTTTGCATAACTGCATCTTACACGAGTACTAAGCATTAAAAGGGAATCGAATTGGGCAATTCCAAGATACTGTCTGTCAGATTCAACGATTTTGGTTCAAAAAACGTGGTTAAATCCAGCGCCTTGAGCGGGATTTATAGTCCCGGTATTTATCGCCGAAACGTGCTTCGAGGTGGCGTTCCTCGGGCAAAATGGCGAGTTTGGTAATCGCCAGTACGAAGATCGCGGCCGCGATGACAAACCAAGGGTTCTTTGTGAGTTCGGCCAGGCCCAGCAGCATCATGACATCACCCAGGTAAATCGGGTTTCTGAAGCGGGCAAAGGCGCCAGTTGTGACCAGGTTGTCGGCGGCCCGGTGCGGCAAAATCGTCGTACGCGCCCGATAGAGCGTGAACGCTGCCCACAAGATCATGACGATGCCGCCGATGCCGATAGCCCGCCCGACAACGCGCGCGGCCATGTCATCGATACCCGGCCAGGGGAGAGGAACCAGTAGATCCCCGATCACTGCCACAGCAACCGCAGTGACGAGGAGGATCGGCGGCCACGGAATCCGGGAAGGTCGATCATGCGGCGCATCCAGCGGATTATCGGGTGTCATGTGTCATCCTGACAGGTTCAGCTCCATGGCGAATATCTTAGTGTCAGCGGCGCAACAGAGATAGCAGCAGAGACCATGGCGGACATCGCGACTCCCAACCCTGACTATGCCGAGCGCGTGCGCGCCAGCTTCGCGCGCCAGCCGTTCGTCAACAAGATTGGCGCGATCCTGGCGCACGTCGGTGTCGGCGAAGTCGATATTGCGTTGCCGCGGAACGAGGCCCTGGCGCAGCAGTACGGCTACGTTCATGGTGGTGTGTTGACAAGTATTGCAGATGCCGCGGCCGGTTATGCGGCACTGACCGTCAGCGAGCTTGACTGCGGCGTGCTGACGACGGAGCTCAAGGTCAACTTTCTGCGGCCGGCGCGCGGGGAAAGCCAAGTCGCCCGAGCCCGGGTCATCAAGCCAGGCAAGACGCTGACGATCTGCCAAAGCGACGTCTATGACCTTCTGGATGGCGCCCACATTCACGTTCTGACGGGGCTCGTCACGATGATGCACGTTGACGGGTTGGACCATTGAGCGCGAGTATCAATCTCACTCGGCGTGGCTCTGAATCTGACAAAGGGTGGAACCATGATCCCCAATTCCGGACCGAATTTTAATTTTGAGCTCGGCGACATCGCTGACCAGCTGCGGGACACGGTGCAATCATTCACGTCGGACCGCGTTGCACCTATCGCCGACGAAATCGATCGGACCGACGAATTCCCCCGCCATCTTTGGCCGGAGATGGGGGCGTTGGGCCTGCACGGGATTACCGTCGAGGAAGAGTTCGGCGGCTCGGGTCTCGGTTATCTGGAACACTGTATCGCCGTTGAAGAGATCTCACGCGGATCAGCCTCGGTTGGGCTATCCTACGGCGCACATTCGAACCTTTGCATCAATCAAATCCGCCGCAACGGGAACGATCAACAAAAACGGCAATACCTGCCCAAGCTGATCTCAGGCGAACATGTCGGTGGGCTGGCGATGTCCGAGGCGGGGGCGGGATCGGACGTCGTATCGATGAAGCTACGGGCGGAGAAGAAGGGTGACCGTTACATACTCAACGGCACCAAGATGTGGATTACGAACGGTCCCGGCGGCGACGTGCTTGTCGTCTATGCCAAGACCGATCCCGATGCCGGGCCACGCGGGATCACGGCCTTCATCATCGAGCAGGGCTTCAAGGGGTTTTCCGTCGCACAGAAGCTCGACAAGCTGGGCATGCGCGGATCCAACACCGGGGAACTGGTGTTCGACAATTGCGAAGTGCCGGAGGAAAACATTCTCGGCGCCGTCGGCAAGGGCGTCAACGTGCTCATGAGCGGTCTTGACTACGAGCGTGCGGTTCTCGCTGCGGGGCCGCTCGGCTTGATGCAGTCGGCGATGGATGTCGTGATGCCGTATATTCATGAGCGGAAGCAATTTGGCCAACCCATCGGGGAATTCCAGCTGGTGCAAGGCAAAGTTGCCGACATGTACGTGACTATGAATTCCTGCCGGGCCTACGTCTACGCGGTGGCAAAGGCATGCGACCGAGGGGAGACGACTCGCGAAGACGCGGCGGGCGCAATTCTGATTGCGGCGGAGAAGGCAACGCAGGTTGCGCTTGATGCCATTCAGCTGCTGGGCGGCAATGGCTACATCAATGATATGCCGACCGGGCGACTGCTGCGTGATGCCAAGCTTTACGAAATTGGTGCCGGGACCAGCGAGATTCGGCGCATGCTGATCGGGAGAGAGTTGTTTCAGAAATCGGCCTAGTGATAACAGCGCTGGAACGGTTGACATTCACAGGTTTTTGACTCGCGAGTCGATGCTCAGTGTTCGCATGACTGATGTCGGTAGAATTGTCGTCCAATAACGGCAAAAGCGTTGCTGTTCGCCGCCTCTTGATTACTCATTCTGCTATATTTTCCATCAGTAACAACGTTCGCATCTCAGCGCGCATTACCTTTGACAACAGCGCGTTGGCGTGCGACCGTAGAGAGCCTCGTTGACCAATGGCGAGGAACTTCCACGGACGGGAACATGAGCGAGCCGGCATCCTGTTGGATCCATGCCGGACGAGCGACCAAAGCGGCCACAATAATAATTCCCAGAGCCGCAATCGCAGCCGTGCTGGAAGGATGGAGGAAACCGATCGGAGGGTTATATGCGCCTCATGACTGCAGTCAGTGCACTGGCGTGCGCTGCATTCGTCGTTTTACCAGCGACAGAAAGCTCCGCGCAGAAGCGCGTTAAGTGGAAGCTACAGAGTACATGGGGTGCACAGGTCCCTGTCCTCGGCTCTACTGGTGTTGCATTCACCAAGAATATTGATGAAATCACGGAGGGTCGCTTCAAGATCAAGTTCGAGGAGCCGGGTGCATTGGTGCCTGCCCTTGAGTGTTTCGATGCAGCTGCCAAGGGATCGGTCGAATCGTGCTGGACGACTCCTGGCTACCACACCGGGAAGCTCGGCAAGGCCGTGTCGTTCTTTACTGCCGTGCCGTTTGGTCCACGCTTCGGCGAATTCCAGGCCTGGAAGAAGTACGGCAATGGCGACAAGCTGCGCGACGAAATGTATGAGCCGAAGGGCGTGATCGGGATCGACAACTTCTGCATTTCGCCGGAAACGTCGGGTTGGTTCCGCAAGGAAATTCCGAACGTTGAAGCCATGAAGGGCATGAAGATGCGCTTCTTCGGTCTTGGCGCTTTGGTTATGCAGAGGCTTGGTGTTTCCACTCAGCTCCTCGCTGGTGCCGACATCTATCCGGCGCTGGAAAAAGGTGTGATCGACGCCACTGAGTTCTCGATGCCGATCACCGACATCAAGTATGGCTTCCACCAGATCGCGAAGTACAACTACTTCCCTGGCTGGCACCAGCAGGTCTCCTGCTCTGAACTCTTGATGAACCGCAAGGCATTCCTCGCTCTACCGAAGAGCTATCAGAAGTTGATCGAGGTCACGGCCGGTGACCAGGTGACAAAGTCGATTGCCGAAACCGAAGCCACCAACCCGCCGGCTCTGAACAAGATGCAAACTGAGAACGGCGTGACGGTCAAGCGCTGGCCGGATTCCGAACTTGCCAAGTTCGAAAAAGCCTGGCTCGAAGTTATCGCTGAAGAATCGAAGGCTGATGCTACATTCAAGAAGATAGCCGACGATTACCTGAACTTCCGCAAGGAATACAAGGTTTGGGGCGAAGCTCAGGCGATGTCGAGCACGTATCTCAAGTAAGTATCGACACCATAGGGAGGCACCGCAAATGCGGTGCCTCTTTCTTGACCAGGCAACCGGTGAACGACCCCGAATGTGGGTTGAGCCGGAATTTTCTATCTAAGGGTTTCCACGATAATGGCAGACTTGCAACGTGCGCCGGAACAGGCTGAGGGGCGGGGATGGACCATAACGGTCATCTCTCTTGTCGTGCTCGCGCTCATCGCAGTACTTGTTATGTACGTGTCGTCCCTGGACGCGGACGCACGGGAAGAGCTGTTTTATCACGCTCAGGAATTTCTGCCGATCGTGATGTTCGTTTCCCTGGCGTGCTTACTATTCACGGGCTATCCCGTGGCCTTCATCCTGGGTGGTCTGGCCCTGGCCTTCGGGCTCATTGGCTATTTCATGGACGCCTTCAGGCTGATCGAATTCTTCAATTTTCTGCCGCGCATCTGGGGCGGCGCCGCTGAGAACCTGGTGTTGGTCGCCGTTCCCGCCTTCGTCTTCATGGGCGTCATGATGGAACGCAGCGGCATCGCCAACGATCTACTGTATTGTGTGCAGGTGCTATTGAAGCGGGTTCCGGGCGCGCTGGCGCTGGCGGTGACCATCATGGGCACCATCCTTGCGGCAATGACCGGAATTATCGGCGCATCCGTCACGATGATGACGGCGCTGGCGCTGCCGACCATGATGCGGCAGGGCTATTCCCACGCCTTGGCCTGCGGAACAATTGCCGCGTCCGGGACGCTCGGGATTCTGATACCGCCGAGTATCATGCTCATCATTATGGCCGACTTGCTCGCCATTTCCGTTGGCGACGTCTTCATGGCGGCGATTGTCCCAGGACTGGGACTGGCAATTCTATATCTGATGTTCGTAATCGCGTTAGCTGCAATTAAACCGTCTGTGGCGCCGCCGCTCGACCCTGCATCGCTGACGGTGCCGAAGGGTGAAATGCTGCCGCTGCTCATTCGCAGCTTCTTTCCGCCAGTGTTCCTCATTTCGCTGATTAAGGGCTCGATCCTACTTGGCTGGGCGACACCCAGTGAGGCAGGTTCCGTCGGTGCATTCGGCGCCATGCTTTTGGCATTGGTCGCGGGACGATTGAATTTCGGTGTGATGCAGGGCGTCTGTCATACGTCGGCACGCACGATTGCGATGATCTTCTTCATCATCGTCAGCGCGACCTGCTTCGCCTACGTTTATCGTTCGCTCGGCGGTGACGAAATCGTCGAGACCTTGATCGCCAGCGCCGGCCTCGATTCCTGGGGCTTCCTATTCCTGCTGATGGGGATTGCGTTTATCCTCGGCTTCTTCCTTGATTGGATCGAGATTACGCTGATTGTGCTGCCAGTGTTTGCTCCGATGGTAGCGGGCCTGGACTTTGGCGAGCACGTAGCCAAAGCCGATGTTCTGATCTGGTTCACGGTGCTGATGGCGATCAACCTGCAGACGTCATTCCTGACGCCACCGTTCGGATTTGCGTTGTTCTACCTCAAGGGGATCGCGCCGAAGGAAATCAAGATCCAGAGCGTGTACTTTGGCATCATTCCCTTCGTGTTGCTGCAACTCGTTGCGTTGATCCTGGTCATCAACTACCCGCAACTGGCGATGTGGCTCGTGCATATCGATTGATCAACGGCGACTGCCGCCGACCGAGATGGAAATGGAGGAATGGATGTCGGAAAACTCCGGCGAAGCCGAGATCAGGCGCTTTACCGATGCGGAAAAACCCGTCAGTTTGCGCCTCAGCGACAAACTGAGAGCCATTGTCGATCAATTGGGCAGGTGGGCTTCGTGGCTGATCCTCCCACTTGTATTGATCACGTGTTTTGACGTCATCATACGAAAAGCGACACTGCGGGATGACGAAGGGCAGCTGATCTTCGGCCTACAGTATTTTCTGGTCAATAACGTCAGCGAGCTGTTTGGATCGACCCTGTTGCAGGAACTCGAGTGGCACTTCCACACGGGGTTGTTCGCTCTCGTCCTGGCCTACGGCTACATCTGGAATACGCACGTCCGAGTGGACTTGGTTCGCGAGAACCTCACGTTTCGCAGAAAAGCCTGGATCGAGTTCTTAGGCGTCACGTTCTTCCTGATCCCGTTCTGCCTGATCACCACCTATTTTGCCATGGACTATGCGATTACGTCCTTCATGCAGAATGAAATCTCAGCGTCAACGGTGGGCTTGTCCAATCGCTGGATCATCAAAAGCGTCCTCGTTTTGGGTCTCGTGCTTGTGGTGTTCGCTGGATTTGCCGTCTGGCTGCAGTCATTTCAGATCCTTTGGGGTGAGCCGAACCGGCGATTCGACCTCATGACACTGGAGTGGCCGGAAGAACAAGGCACAATGATCGAAGGCAAGAAGCGCATCGAACTCGATGATGATGATGTTGCGCCAAAACCGACTGAACCGACGAAGCAGGCGGCGGAGTAACGAAACGCGGTCAGTATGATCGGTCTCGCGGGACCACTGCTTGATGCCTGTGCGGGCCGGGTCGGTGTTCCCGGCCTTCTCATTTGGGGACGCGCCGTATTGTGGGCCGCAGTGGCTGCGGTATTGGAGGCAGCATGGCGTTCGAATGGGAGAAAATGTTTCGGCGGTACGTGACCGACGAGATACGCACGCCATACGCAACGTCGCCAGACAAAATGACCCGCACGCAGGCACGCTACGAGGTGTTTGCATATGTGTTGTTTATGGCCGTGGTTTTCTCGATCGTCGGGGTCATATCGATATCCGGAAAGTTGCCACACGGTGATGCACCAGGCGTGGCCATCTATGCCTTCTTCATGGTGTGGGCGGCTGCCGTGTTCTGGTACTCGAAGAACCAAATGGCGGCGGCCTTCTGCGCGACGGCACCTGTCGCAGTGTTGCTGTATTTCCTGATCTATGGCTTCCACCCGAAGCAGACCATGATCGATAAGTCACTGATGATCATATTCGCCGTGGCCTGGTTGTATTACAGCTGGCGAATTGTGCGCATCGCGACCTTGTATCCCGATATGCCGGATCCGCCGAACCAGCTGCCGGGCGGTCGCAGAAATCCTTACGACTATTGGAAGCGCGATGACTAATTAGCGTCCGGAGTCAGCAGCCAGCCGTCATCGTATTTGTCAAAGGAGGTGCCGCGATGTCTGGATTCCCCTCCCATATTGAACGCGATTGGGCGCGGGCGTTGCACATCATGCAACGGACCTACCCATGGCACAGGAATGCCTTTATTGGGTTGAACATCCTGCTGACCGTGCTGAATGTGATGACGGGACCACCATGGTGGGGGCTGTGGCCGTTGCTCATCACGGGGTTATTGTTCATGCTGCACTTCCTTGTCTACAAGGCAAGCGTGATCGACGAAGCCTGGGTCGACGAGCGTGCGGCGGATGTCCATTACAAGAGCTACGATCAGGGTCACATCGATTTCATCGCCGAGCGTCATGACATTGATCAGGTGAACGACCGTTTGATCTCCGAAGGGCGCGAGTCGCGGCGCAGAGAGCATGACGCCGAGTAGCCCTAATGATTGAGAGCGGGTTTTCAACGACGTCGTTGCTGGGCTTGGGTCGCCACGTCGGACACGTTATGGTCAACCCAGGACATTGCGGCATTGGCATACGCCGCAGCACAAACTGACGCGACGGTCGAGCAATTATGAGGACAGTCATGAGCCAAGACCACTCCGATCCCATCGTCATCGTATCCGGTTCTCGCACCCCCATGGGGAGCTTCCAAGGTGTTCTCCAAGGCCTCACAGCTCCGCAACTCGGCGCTGCGGCCGTTCGCGCGGCAATGGAAGGTGCGGCGATTGCCGGCAATGACGTCAGCGATGTCTTGATGGGATGCGTGCTGCCGGCGGGGCAGGGCCAGGCACCCGCGCGACAGGCTGCCTTTGGAGCCGGATTGCCAGAGACAGTTCCCTGCACAACCGTGAACAAGATGTGCGGCTCCGGCATGAAGACGGTGATGATGGCCTATGATGCGCTACATGCCCGGCCGCAGGACGTTATCGTTGCAGGTGGCCTGGAGAGCATGACCAACACGCCGCACCTGCTGCCGAAAATGCGGTCTGGCCAACGCCTCGGTCATTCGGTCGTTCAAGATCATATGTTTGTCGATGGCCTCGAAGATGCCTACGACAAAGGGCGGCTGATGGGCACCTACGCAGAAGACACTGCGCAGCACTACCAATTCACTCGTGAGTCTCAAGATGCCTACGCCGTTGAAAGCCTGTCGCGTGCCAAGCGCGCGAATGAGGACGGCTCATTTGCCAATGAGTTGGTGAGCGTGACTGTGAAATCGCGCAAAGGCGAGACCGAGGTCAATCGCGACGAACAGCCATTCTCGGCCGATATTGAAAAGATCCCGACCTTGCGCCCGGCATTTCGCGAGGGCGGTACGGTGACTGCAGCAAATTCCAGTTCGATTTCGGATGGTGCAGCCGCAGTCGTTTTGATGCGGCTCAGCGAAGCGGAACGCCGCGGATTGACACCCCGCGCTAAGATTGTCGCAACATCGAGCAATGCTCAGGCGCCGGAGTGGTTTACAACGGCCCCTATCGGGGCGATCCAAAAGGTCCTTGACCAGACAGGTTGGTCAGTCGGCGATGTCGGGTTGTTCGAAGTCAATGAAGCGTTCGCCGTTGTCGCCATGGCTGCCATGCGCGATCTCGACATTCCGCACGATAAGGTCAATGTCCATGGCGGCGCCTGCGCCCTCGGTCATCCCGTCGGTGCTTCTGGTACGCGGATTATCGTGACTTTGCTCAACGCGATGGAGAAGTACGGTCAGGACCATGGCATCGCTTCACTGTGCATCGGCGGCGGCGAGGCCACAGCCGTCGCCCTTGAGCGGATGCATTAGTGTCCGTCTTCAGGACGCCACGCCGCGCCCGGGCCACCGCTGCGGAACGGCCTCGGGTACGCGTTGTTCGAACATGGCCACACGGGCCAGGACGTTTGACCTTCGACTAAGTGCTGGCCCGCCAAGTTGGTCTTCGATCGGCCCTGTGAGACGCCCCGACCATGTTCTATGTGCTCTCCAAGATAGCGTTTTTCATTATTGCGCCATCGCATCTTTGTCTCATTCTGCTGGGATTGGGCATCGTGCTGCTGACCTGGCAGTCGACGCAACGGCTAGCGCGCTGGTCGTTGATCATCAGTTTGACGGGGTTTGTTGTTTTTGGCTTTTCGCCTGTTGGCAATGCTCTCCTGCTACCGCTCGAGCAGAGGTTTCCGCGCCCCGAGGCAGTGGCTGCAGGGCAGTATGCCGGCATCATCATGTTGGGGGGCTTCGAAGACGGCGACATCAGTCAAGAGCGCAAGACGTTGGCGCTCAACGAGGCCGCCGAACGTCTCAGCGAAACTGTGCGGCTGGCGCGGAAACTGCCGCAGGCCAAAGTGATTTTCAGTGGCGGCGCTGGTTCGATCTTGCTGCAGTTTCGAGACGCCCGCGAAGCCGTTGAAGCCTATCTGCGCGACGTTGGCATCGCGTCAGAACGGTTGATCATGGAAAGTAAATCTCGGAACACCTGGGAGAACGCGGTTTTCCTCAAAACGCAGCTGAAGCCACGCGCCGACCAACGTTTCCTTTTGGTCACGTCGGCTTGGCATATGCCACGGGCCGTAGGCGTCTTCCGGCGCGTCGGGATTCCCGTCGTCGCGTACCCAGTGGACTACCGGCAGCAGGGCGCCGCCGATCTGGTGCGCCCATTTTCGACGCTCCACGCCGGATTGCGCCGGGTTGATCGTGCGACCAAGGAATGGGTCGGGCTGGCCGGTTATTGGTTGAGCGATCGTTCGAGTGCCCTGTTTCCGCGTCCGTCACTGTAACCGGGGTCGGGATGCGAGTTGCGGAACCCGCCACTACTTGCGATGAACCGGAGCCGGGAAATGGTCGGGCGACGTGTTCGTGAGGTCCGCCACAATGTCAAACGATGGACAGCGGAGTTCCTTCAAGCGGGCATTGTAAGCGCGAATCATTGCCATGTCGCGGGCGTAGGCCTCATTGCCGAAGCGACTTGGCCCGACTTCATTGCCGACCGATCTGAGCGTGTTCTGCAAGGTGCGAGACACCTGGCTGGGTTGTGTTGCCGCCGCTGCATGGCGCAGATGCAGGATGCGCAACTGGATACGGCCGTTGAGCCTGGCGCACGTCAAATTGCGTTCGGTTGCGCTGAGGTGATAGTTCGGCGCCACGGCGGTTGGATCGGGTACGAA
>JBPCWB010000625.1:0-7035 GCA_051009955.1 Hyphomicrobiaceae bacterium
AGCCGTCCGTCGGCTGCTGTGGAAGCACCGGCTCGGCAGTGATGATCGCCGCCGACGTCTGCTGGACCAATCCGAGCCGTTCTTGCTACACCTGTCGAGCCAATTTCGTGCGATTGCTTAAAGACTACGGGTTGATCCCGCACCGGAAACGTTCGTCGGCGGATCATAGCGGCGAGAGTGCGCTGGAACACCTCGTGGCGAATGATGACGCCTGCCAATCGGAAGATTATTGCATTGACATACCGGACGACGCGAGTGCCGATATTGATCAAACGCATCTGCCGGATCGCGAGCCACCAGTTGGCGATTGCTCTGGAGAATGCCGTGCCAAATATCTTTCGATTTTAACCATTTGCCACGAAATTGGCTATGGATGAATTCAGCTTCTCAATTATAATATTTTGGGTCGTTGGAACCCGGTCATTCCCGCACCGAATAACGCAATGATTATGGATGGTTCAATTTCTGCACGGCGTGCCGACGCAATGGCCAAGCGGCGAAATCGCTATGACCACAACAGTTCGACCTGGCAGAATGCACTTTGTGCGTCATTGGCGACGTTTGCTGCAGTCGCCGGCAGTTCGGCAATTCCAGCGCTGGCGATCGACGATATGCGGCCGGGGATCATTCGCAACGATGATCGGCAGCCGGTCCTGAACGGCAACAGGCAGTGGCACGCCGTTGGTCATATCAACATATCGGGATTCCGCAGCACCCACGCCTGCACCGGCACCATGATCGCTCCGAATGTGGTTTTGACCGCTGCCCATTGCGTGATTGATCCGTGGTCGAAAAAGGTCTTTCGACCCGGTCGGATCAACTTTCGGGCAGGAGTGACTCGCGGTGCGCACGTCGGACACGCGGTCGGCAGGTGTGTAAAGCTGCATAATGAGCTCAGGCAGCGCGGCGCCGGCATCGTCATGCCAAATCTGCCCGACCGCCGCATTCAGATTGACAATGTTCAATTTGATCTTGCCGTCATCGTCCTGGATCAACCGATCAAGGAGGCGCCGCCACTTCCGATCGTTGACAAGACGGTCAACGCAGAGGGCTTACGCGTTACCCATGCCAGCTACCCTGCCGACCGCCGGTTTGCACTGATGGCGCACAGAGGTTGCCGTGTGAAATCACGAGTCAAGAATCTCTGGGTGACCGACTGTGACACGCATGCGGCCGGATCTGGTGGACCGCTCATCCTGGAGGGCGGCAACGGGAATAGGGTGGTGGCAGTGATGGCAGGTGTCATTGCGAAGAAGGCAACCATCGCGATTCCTGTCAGCAACTGGCAGACGTTGCCCCTGGACCAATTGTGCCCAGCGCCGCAATAGACATCACGGGTATGCCGTCCGCCAAGCCTACCGTCAGGATTTCGCCTGGCTGGTTTTCGTCGCTGCACAGTGCTGCCTGAACAGCACCTGATTGCCTCGACATCTCCAAGATCTGCTGATAGCTCTCATGACTATCGCCGATGAGGATTTAACGGGCTGGTGACCAACCCGTTGCCAGGCAATCGACGTCTCGGCTCCTTGTGACGCGTGACCACGCCCCAGCGCACGATGGAGAGCCACGATGAGCGACAACGAGAATCCCAATATCGTCTCGCACGTCTCGATCGGGACCAACGATTTTGATCGCGCAGCCAAATTCTATGATGCCGTCCTGACGACGCTCGGCTGCCGACGGGTGATGGAACATCCCGATGCAATCGCTTTCGGCAAGCAGTTTCCGGAGTTTTGGGTGCAGCGCCCGATCGACGGCCAGCCGGCAACCACGGGCAATGGGTTCCACATGGCCTTCATTGCGTCGTCAAAGGCAGCGGTCGACGCATTCTATGCGGCAGCTATCGCCGCAGGCGCATCGGAAGATGGCCCACCGGGACCGAGATCCGAATATGGAGCGCCCTACTACGGTTGCTTTGTGCGCGACCTGGACGGGCACAAGATCGAGGCGACGTTCTGGGACATGGAGTTGGCTGCAAAGTTGGAATGACGATCGCCGCCCTTTTGGCTACACAGACGACGAGACTTTTTGTAGTATTGGGTTCGGGAAAAAACCTTGAGCGAAACGCCCAGCTGGTCAGTCAGGAGTATGTTCAATGAGACCCGATCAGATCGATCCTAGGATTTTCGACCTCTATGACGAATATTGCCACGGCGTTATGGGCCGCCGCGAATTCCTGCAACGTGCGGCTGCAATCGCCGTTGTTGGCGGATCGGGCCTCGCCATGGCGCAGGCGTTGCTGCCGCAGTACGCCAAGGCGCAGACAATTTCGTTCACCGACAAGCGCATCAAGGCGACCTACGTCAACTACGATTCGCCTGGCGGCAATTCCGGCAAGATGCGTGGATACCTTGTTCGTCCCGCCGGTGATGGACCGTTTCCGGCCGTGATCGTAATTCATGAGAACCGTGGCCTGAATCCTTATATCGAAGACGTTGCACGTCGCGCTGCCGTTGAAGGCTTTGTTGCCCTCGCGCCCGACGCTTTGTCGCCAATCGGCGGCTACCCCGGCAATGACGATGATGGCAAGGTCATGCAGCGCAGCCTCGACCGAGGTAAGATCCGCGTTGATATGCTGAATGGCGCCAAATTCCTCAAGGCGCATGACCTGTCCAACGGCAAGCTTGGTGCCACCGGCTTCTGTTTCGGCGGCGCAGTCACCAACTATCTTGCCGTCGAAATGGGCAAGGACCTTCGCGCTGGCGCACCATTCTATGGTCGTGCGCCGAAGACAGAGGACGTTGCAAAAATCAGTGCGTCAATGGTTATCCACTATGCCGAGAACGATCCGCGCGTGAACGCGACCCGGCCCGACTATGAGACCGCCCTCAAAGCAAACAACGTCAAGTTTGAAATGCACAGCTATGCCGGCACACGGCATGGCTTCCACAACAACTCGACGCAGCGCTACAACGAGGAAGCCGCCAAGCTCGCGTGGCAGCGCACGATCGCACTGTTCAAGGCACAACTGGCTTAAGTTCGGGGCGTCGCACGTCTGCGGCGCCAAGGATGCTCGGCGGTCCCGGCGAATGATGGTGGGTTTCACCATCTTTCGTAGCAACCAGGCGACAATCGGTGCGTGGTCTTGCACAGCGGCCGGATCGCTGATCTTGCATCCATCTGTGCTTCACCCGTAGACTGGCGACAGTGTACGACTGGTACAGTCTGAAGCAGCACACATACGTTGCATCTGGTATGTGTTATTGGAATCATTAATCGAGCAATAGCTCAGGCGACAGGCGCAGCCACAGATGGATTCAGTCCTGGACCAACTCCAGAGGACAGCGAGCGACGGCGAACCGGCAGAAACTCTGACGAGCCGCGCCTATGGACGCGTGCGTGCCGACATAATCCAAGGTTGGCTGAAGCCGGGCGCCAAGCTCAAGATCGAGGATCTTCGCGACCGCTACGATGTCGGTGCGAGTCCCATTCGCGAGGCGCTCAGCCTGTTGTCCGCCGACGGGCTCGTCGAGCGCATCGAGCAGCGCGGCTTCCGCGTGGCCAACGTCAGCCGAGAGGAGTTCGCCGACATTCTCAAAGTGCGATGCTGGCTCGAAGAGCGGGCGTTGCGCGAGGCCATTGCGCATGGTGGCGACGATTGGGAAGAGCAGCTCGTGCTGGTTGGCTTCCGTTTATCGAAACAACCGCGCTCGAGCGGAGCCGCCGGGCGCTTTCAGGCCAACAATGAGTGGGAAGAGCGCCATAAGGAATTTCATATGGCCCTCATCTCGGCTTGTGGCTCACCGACACTACTTGGCTATTGCGACCAACTCTATGATCTGAACATTCGGTATCGACATCTTGCGGGACCGGTATCCTATCCTGATCGCGATACAGCCAGGGAACACAGCGAAATCCTGGCGGCGACACTGGACCGCGACACAGATCTCGCCGTCGAACGCCTCGTCGCGCACTACACCAAGACGGGCGCTTTCCTGGCCGACACGCTTGCCTAATTGCGGGGTCGCCTCGCCTGTCCGCTCAAGCCTGCTTGGCCAAAACAAAATCAAAGTTGACCGAGTAGTATGGCGATCGAAGACGATCCGCGGCCGCAATCTCGATGGGCAACTCGGATACACTTTCGTGCTTGGTGTAACGCAGGATTAGCGTCTCGCGCACGCCGAACACCGCATCCTCGTCGAGATAGGGATCATCCTCGGGGAAGAGCTCTGTGACCAGGCTGCGATGGCCGTCTGCCGTTATGATGAAGTGCAGGTGTGACGGTCGCCACGGGTGACGCCCGGTGGCCTTCAAAAAGCCTCCGGCCGGGCCATCATCCGGTACCGTATAAGGCGCCGGCCGTACGGTCGAAAAGGCATAGCGGCCATCGGGGCCCGTCACCTGACGGCAGCGCAGATTGAAGTCCGGCTGCTGGTTGTCCTGATTGGAGTAGAGGCCGTTGGCAGCCGTCTGCCAGATCTCGAGCGCCGCGCCTGCAATCGGCGCCCCGTTGGGGTCGCTAACGTTGCCGTAAACAACAACCGGATCGCCATCGTTGTCGCCAATCAGATCGCCGCCGACGGGGAGATTCGGAGCACCGAGGATGTGAAATGGTCCAAGCACACTCGATTCCGTGCCCTCGGGCGACGAGTTGATCATATCGACCAACGACGACAAGCCAAGAATGTCGGAGAAAAGGACAAACTCATTGCGTTCCTCGTCCGTGATCTCGCCAGCCTTGGTTAGCACGTTGATCAGCTCGTTCCATTCCGCGTGGGTAAGCTTGGTTTCGCGGGCGTAGTCGTGAATGTAGTCGACCAAGCGCGAGAGCAGCTGTTCCGTTCGCGGATTGTCACAATTGAACGTTGCCTTGACGGCGCTGGTGAGTGTCTGAGTATTCACGTTCCGCATCGAGAGACCTCCCTGTCGTCAACCCAAAATGCCAATGCTGAGGCTGGGAAAACGGATGATCAAGATAAGCACGAGCAGCATTATGAAGGCGAACGGTAGAGCACCTAGAAACACGTCCTTGAGCTTAATTGTCGGTTCGTCCAACGTCGCCTTAATGACGAAACAAGAGATACCCAGCGGCGGTGTCAGCAGGCCTATCTCAGCGCCGATCACTGTCACGATTCCAAACCAGACCAAACTCAGGCCCATTGGCTCTATAATCGGCAAGAACAGTGGAACGACAATCAAAATGATCGAGGCGGTGTCGAGCAACGTGCCGAGAAACAGCATCAGCAGCACGTAGATGACCATGATCGCAAAGAAGCTGAAGTGATAGGTTTGCAGAATCTCATTCAACTCGTTCGGCAAGCCGGCGATGCCGAGCATGCGACTGTAGAGGCTGGCGGCCGTAATGAGAAAGAGAATGCTCGCGGTGATGTGCCCGGTGTCAAGCAGAGCGTGCCAGAAGTCGTTCCATGTCATTTGGCGGCGCGCGACTGCGAGGATCAATGCCGCGACCGAGCCGGCGGCGCCGGCTTCGACAGGTGTCAGCCAGCCTGTATAAATCCCCCCCAGGACAATGATGACAATTCCGATCAGAGGCAGCGTCTTGTCGCCGACGTCCAGCCAACTCAATTGCGGATGACCTTCGTCGTCGCGGTGCTCCCTGCCGCCGACAAATCCCGGCGTCATCCAGCCCATCAAGGCGATCGCCAGGATGTAGGCCACCGATAGCAAGAGCCCCGGCACGATGCCCGCCAGGAACATCTCACCGACGGACTGTTCGGCAACAAACGAATAGATGATGAGCATCGCGCTTGGTGGGATGATCATGCCGAGTACCGAGGAACCGGCCACGACACCGACGGCGAACCGCGGGTTGTAGTCGTAGCGCAGCATCTCGGGCACCGAGACCTTCGTGAACACGGACGCCGATGCGATCGAAGACCCGGTGACGGCAGCGAACAAGGCGTTGGCACCGACCGTGGCCATGCCGATGCCGCCACGCACTGATCGGAACGCGGCATTCATGACCTGGTAAACATCGCGGCCCAGCCCCGCCTTGGAAACGACCAGCCCCATGAACGTGAACAACGGAATGGTCGCGAAGGTGTACTCCATGACGGAGTCGCCAATCGCAACCTTGAGAAGATTCATCGACAATTGGAAGTTGTCGCGCATCAGCCAGACACTGACGAACGACACTACGCCCAATGCGACAGGAATATAGACGCCGACGTAGATCAAAACGACGATGCAAATAACGGAGATCGTTCCGATTTCTACCGGCGTCATGGACGATCGCTCATGCTGGTGGATGACGGGATCACGGCTCGTCCTTGAGCTTTTCGGGGCTTGACGTCGTACTGGCGAATACCTTGCAGAGCCACAGCAGGCTGCACAGCACGGCGCTGAGGAAGATGACCAACTTCACTGGCCACCAAGGTGCCGTGAAAATGCCCGGTGTACCGAAATAATCATTGGTTTCCCAGGCCTCGGTGAACTCCGGCCACATCGTCACTGCCACAAGCACCATCAAGGTCGCCGACAACAGATCGATCAGGCGTTTCAATACATCACCAAATCGGCTCTGCTGATTGGCCAAGATGGTCAGCAAACCGTCCGAGCGGGTCAGCCGACCCGAACGAACGACATCGGGCAATTGCAGAAAGACGATCAGCACCATCGAAAACTGGACGACTTCGACGGTTCCGCGAAACGGTGTATTGAACACTCCACGCGCGACCACGTCGAAATTGACGACGACGACCAGGCCTAGGACGACCAACGTGCCTATTGCGTTAACGACGCGAGAGAGAAATCCAAGCGATGCCGAGGCGCGATCCGCTAAGGCAATGAGCCAACTCACATCGCACCTCCTCCTGGCAGGAGCTGCCGGTGCGCCGCAACGCACCAGCAGTTGCCAATCTAGTTGGGGAGTTCAGCCGCCCAATCGCGTATCGGAGTAAAGCCCGCCGCCTTCAACTTGGCGATGTAGGCTTTCAGCATGGCGCTGCCCGGAGCTCCCTTCTTGTCCAGATCGGTTGCCCACTTGGCCGCAATATTGGGCATGCTTTTGGCCCAGGCAACACGCTCTTCCTGAGGCAGGACAACGATTTTGCCACCACCCTGGACGAATTTCGC
>JBPCWB010000626.1:0-8652 GCA_051009955.1 Hyphomicrobiaceae bacterium
CCATTCCAGCGCACCCGCCGGACGGTCGCGCCACGGCCGCGCAGATTATCGGCCTGCCGCTTGCTGGTGATCAAGCGCTCGCCATCGTAGCAGGGGTCAACCGGACGGCCGGGACGGCCACACCAAATGTTGGTGCCTTGGACGCGGCTGACGTCCCAGCCCTCACGCCGCAATTGTGCGACCTGAGACGCCGGGACCCTATCCATAGTATGAGGGCAGGGATCGACCGGTGGCGGTCTCACACCGGGGCGCCCGCACCATTGACCACCCTTCAGGCGAATGAGCTTCCAGCCCTCGCTGCGCAGTCGGCTGACTTCGCTGCGACGGACCTTCTCCATATCGCGCGGGCAGACGATCTTCGGCGGCGGCGAGACGATCGGCAGCGGCTGTACGACAGGTTGGCACGCACCGTCCTTGACCGCGAAGCCTGCAGGGCATTCGACTTTTTCTTGGTTGGCCGCGGCGACGCAGATATTGCCAGGTGCAAATGCGGTTGCGGAGGCGCTGTCATCCGCCGGGTCGAGGTTGGGTTGAGTGCCGCCCGGTGCCGACGTGATCCAGGCTTCATTGGTCATCTGGCAGCCTTCGAACTGAGCCGCATCGACGGGCATGCGGACCCAACTCCACAAATGCAGTTGCTGGTTGGGAAACAGAAGTGTTGCTGGATGCGAACAATCAAATCCGGCGCCGCTGGCGGCACAACTCCATGGTGCCGGGCCAAACTCTGCGATCGTCCCTGGCATCGGTTCATCGTAGACCTGGATCGCATCGCTATAGAGGTTGGGACCAGAATTGGTAACGGTCAGCGCGAACTGGCACACGACGTCACCGCCAAGCAGGAAGCATCCCGCCGGATCAGCAGTTTTCGTGATCGTCAGATTGGTCGGCCCCGTCGGCGGCGGACAATTGGGCGAAGGGACCAATGCTGTCGCGGTGCTGATATCGTCGGTCGGGTCGCTGTTCCACTGTGTTCCCGGAGGCGCCCATTCGATTGCCGCGATGTTCTGGACATAGCATTGCAGATAGGTATTCGGAACCCAGACCAATGATGTCAGGCTAACGCTGGCTCCCGCTGCTAGAACCGTATCGGGCCGCAGGCATTTGTAGCGGGACGGTCCGTCATTCCAGCATTGCCATTGCGATAACGGTGCAAATCCGACCGAGGCACATGCCGGCGCGGCCGTCAAGTCCTCCGAGATCAGCACCGGGCCGGCATATGAATCTTTTCCGGTGTTGCGGACCTGCATTTCGAATTTGCAGGCCCAGCCGGCTGCGAATGCGAAGCAACTGCTGGGAAGCGCACGCTTCGTCAGTGCCAGGTTGGCACTATAAGGTTGGGGTGGCGGCGGAAATTCGGGCGGTAGATCAATTGGCGGCTCTCCGGGCGGAAGATAGCCCGGGGGCAGCTCACTTGGCCTTGCGCTGCTGATCACTGCGCCGTCGCACGGCTGCCAGATCGCAACGTCTCCGATGTGTCCGGCCTTGCCAGGATCACCGAAGAAGCCATCGTAGTCCAGGAAATAGGCCGACGAGAGGGCCTGGCCGGAGTCAACCGCGGCAGAGACGTCGAGACCCTGCAAGCCATGAACGTCGGCAGCAGGGCCGGCACCGGCCGCAGTGGCATCGCGGCTGGATCTGAGACGGTCTCCCGTGACCCAGACCGTGCTATCGCAGGCATCGAGCCTCGGAGTTCCGTCTTCTGTGTAGCCATATCCCAACGCAAGTCCGCCAGCCGATTCGTGGGACGTGACGCCGACCGGGATCTGATCGCGCAGCTGCAGCAAACCGATGGCGGCAGCCGCATCGCTCGACTCGCGGGGCTCGAAGCTCACCACTGACGCTTCACCCGGTGCAACGAATTCGGCATATCGGTAGCTGGCGCGCTGCTGCCCGCGTTGTGCGACGTAGAGATTGCCAGACTTGTCGAAAGCCAAGTCTGTCACAGGGCCGCTGCC
Source organism: Hyphomicrobiaceae bacterium (assembly GCA_051009955.1). Taxonomy (GTDB): domain Bacteria; phylum Pseudomonadota; class Alphaproteobacteria; order Rhizobiales; family Hyphomicrobiaceae; genus Tectiglobus. The sequence goes on from JBPCWB010000626.1 coordinate 1,956, forward strand.
CTTCAGAGCCTGGGCGGCATCCATCTCCCAGCGAATGTCATCGGCAAAGGCGCCATCTTCGGCGAGGCCGACCGACCAGATCTGGCCGCCGCCTGCCACAGCGTAGAAGAGCCTGCGTTCGCGGATCGCCATGCCCCAGACGCGGCGGCTCTTTTGCGTGTAGCCCCAGGTCTCGGGACGCAGACTGTTGAAGCGTGGGCTGGTAATGGACATGGCCCGGCCGTCATCTGCAAGCGGTGGCAGGCTCTTCTTGGGCCGGCCCTGCACCCCGTGATCATAGTGGTCAATGACTACGCCGGAGGTATTGAGGCGGTAGATGCGGCCGGTTTCGAGATCCGACACATAAAACTGCTTGGCGTGCGGGGCAAAAACGATGTCACCAATGCCCGGCCCGCTGTTGTTGGGGACGGTTGCAAAGAGCGAGACTTCACCGGTCGCACCGTCGACCCGCCAGATGGCTCCGGTATTGTCTGGCGAACCCGGCCCGAACTGGCCCGGCATAAATTGTGCGCCGGGCTCTCCGCGTCGAATCCGCCTGAACGCGCCGGTTGCCGGGTCGGCCTTGACGATGTGAATTCCGAAGACCGATGACGCTCCAAGATAGATGTTCGGCGTCGGCTGGCCGAGGCCGTCATCCAGTGCAACGGCAAAGACTTGACCGACATCGCTGGCCTTGATGGTCAATGTCGGACTGGCTGCGGCGAGCTGACCGACGGGTGCGCCGCCTAGAGATTTCAGCGGCAGGATCTGAGCGGAGGGTCCGTCAAGATCAATGAAGAAGCGGTCGAGTGGATTACCGCCAGTGGCCGACGTTGGTTGCTGCCTGATACCGGAGAAACCAGATAAGACGGCATCGCCAGGGGCGAGAATGCCGTTTTGCGCCTGTGCAGTGCTGGAAGCAATCGCGGCCGAGAGGAGCCAGGATGCCACGGCCGCGTAACTAAAGCGCCGCGTCTCGCTACAGCTTAAGGTAGGCCGACGGGATGCCATTGCCGATCTGACGATGCGATCTATAGCAGCCAGGCGATCGAATACCTGCCCCCCAATCATGCAACCCTCTATCATTAACAAACTCTCATTGTTGGTTCAGGTTTTTTGGAGCCGTGCGGCCCGATACAGCGAAGCACAACGTTGCGTGATTGGTTGTCGCCAGTTTCACACGTCACAAGACATCTTGCGAGCGTCCAGTCGGTGTCAACGTTAAGAAGCGGGCGATGCGACTGCGGCAGCGGACAGCCTGACCAGATCAATCCTATCAACAGCCCAGCCGGTTTGGATTCCATTCGGTTGCACAGGTGGTCTGCTGTATCGCCAAGAGGGAGATGCAACGCAAACCGGTCCGGTGAGAGCAATGCATGCCGAATGTGGGGACACTGTCGAGGTCGAATTGATCCCGCAACTCAACAAGCCTGATCTCAGGCTTGGCTGGGCTGTAACGTAGAAGCACTTGGACATCGACGGTTTCGTTAAAGCTGCCGGACGGCGGATCGCGCTTTTTCCATCTTGCGATACGCTTTATTCCGGTCAGCCGGCCGCGCATGCAGAATTGCTGACCCAACTACGACGGATCTCAAATCTGCGGAATTGCATCGTTCGCTGACTATGGCGCTGCCGACAATGACATCGCTTGGCACAAGAAGCCATCTCTGGCCGAAGGCGCGCAGATCGCATCAGCCCATATAAATTACGGGAAAGCTTTATGAATCGGTGAGCGGTTGATCTTCGCGCTCGCTAGTGTCATCGGTCCAGCGATTGAACACTTCGACCATCGCAAGCAGCCTGGCGTGTTTGGCGTCGAGATCCGCCAGCAGCGCATCATTTTTTTGATCGAGTTCTTCGATCATGCGCTGAGCGGTGATGTTCGCCTCGGCGATCATCGCGTTCATCTCATCGACTGCAGTTTCGGCCTGTACGAATAGGGATTTGATCCCTGCGCCGTGCTCGGCATTGGTATCTGAATTCTGCATCATGCGCTCTTCGATGTGACAGCCATCATGGCGGTTCTTAACCGCGTACAGTTAACATACTAATAAAACGTTAACATTGCGCGAAGCTGATCAAACGGTCGATTACTGACCAATTCAAGCGGGTGGCGGAGATCAAACGCGCTCGAAGCAACCAGAGTTGGATGTGCGCAAACACAAGACACCAATGGACATTGGCAGCTTCATAACAAACGGCATACGAGACGCTGGCTACGTGGTGACGGCAACATTCAGGGCTCGCCGCCGAATCGATGACTGAGACCGATCCGGAAGACTGTTAGATTCTCTATCGAGGCAAAGTCACCAGCGTCGGAATCGGGTGTTAGCGCGCCGGTATCGTGCTCGTCACCAAAGATGTATTGGAGTCCCTCCAGCCGCAGCGTAAGGTGCTCAGTCACGGCATGTTCCACTCCGCCACCGACGACAAGTCCAAAATCGTTGATGCTGCTGGAACCCTCGAAGACACCGTCATCGTTGACTAGGTATCTGCCTTTGATCCACGCGCCACCAGCCGTCCCATAGAACAGAGTTCGCGCCGACAGGACGCCCAGGCGCGCGCGCAGACTGGCGAGCCAGTCGAGTTCGACCGTTGCGCTGTCGTCCGTCGCGAATCCACCGTCAGGATCGAAACGCGAATCAGATTTGTCCAAATAGGTGACGTCCGCCTCGACACCATAGACAAACTTTGCAAATGTCCGGTTGAAGCCCAGACTGATGCCGCCAGAGCCACCATCAAGATCGAACCACCGGCCGACGACGCTGTTTTCTAGGTCATATGGATTGTCAATTTCACTATTGTCAAAGACGCTGTCGAAGTCCACGTGCGCGTATCCCGCATGCAGGCCGACAAAGGTGCCAGACCAGTTCATGGCTGGAACGGTGACGGCACGCGGATCGCCGGTCGACGCGTCTCCGGCAAAGCGATAGTTCGCAGCGATGCGTGCCACGAAAACGTCTTTGACTTCGGCAAAGTCTCCGACATCGGAATCATTCGTCAGTCGGCTCGTATCCGTGCGCTCGCCGAAATTGTAGTACAGGACTTCGAACCGCAAGGCCGTCGCGGTTTGTAAGGCGTGTTCCAGGCCGCCACCAACGACGAATCCGGTCGTCCCGATGTCGGCTGTTCCTTCAACGTCGAAGAACGGGAACGGATCGTCGTCGTCTCGCGCTTGATACTCGCCGTCGAGCCACGCAATGCCTGCCGTCACATAGAGAAGTGTCTTGGCCGAAGACACGCCAAACCGCCCGCGCAACGTGGCAAGCCAGTTGATCTCAGCCGACGCGTTGTCCGTTGCACACCCGCAGGGGCCCTCATCTTCAGGGTCAAATTGCTGGTCCGTGGGGTTAAACCGGGTCCAGTCGGCTTCGATGCCGTAAACCAATTGACCAACGGCACGATTGTAGCCGATCTGAATGCCGGCCAATCCGCTGTCGAGCTCGAAGAATTCGCCCAAAACAGAATCAAGCGTCGTTCTTGGTGTCGTCATCGCGCTGGAGTCGAAAACGCCGTCAAACCGCGCGGTGCCAACGCCGACGTGCGCGCCGGCATAGAGGCCGTTCCATGACGTAACGGTGCTTGAATCGGAGGTGCTCTGTTGAGCTTGAGCGATTGCAACCCACTGGCAAATTGCCAGAGCAAGGATGAAGATTGCGAATCGCATTGTCGCTCCGTCTCAGGAACCCACGAGGGTGTGACCATGGATCGAGACGCAGCAACCGACTCACTCAGTCCAACGGAGACTGCACTATGATCCAACGAGAGTTCAATGCCGCAAGGCGTCGATCCGGGCGGTTTCTGCGCAGGGTGTGGAATGTACACCGCAGCACGACTCATTGGATCATCGTAGGTGGCCAATATTCAGCCACGAATCGGTCAGCGCTGGCGGCGAGAAGGGCTGGTCGGGTTCATAACCATCGCTTAGAGTAATCGCGCACACGATGTCTGCGATTCAACAGAAGGCATGTCCAGATGGCTCAAGTTACGGCGTTTCCGCATCCGGATCGCAAGAGCGTGCTGGAAGATTATCGACAGGAGCGTCATTTCTGCGAATTGATGGGGGAAATCGGTCAGGAACAACCCAAGATCCTGGACCTATGGCGGCGCTTGCACCAGACCGATATCGACGTCTTGCGTGAGCGTGCGAGTGAGGCCAGTGGCGAACTCCTCGACCTCGGCATCACATTCACTGTCTATACCGACCGTGATGCCATCGACCGGATCTTGCCGTTTGACATCATCCCGCGGGTGATCGAAGCCGACGAGTGGGCCCAGATTGAAGCCGGCGTCCAGCAACGCGTTCGTGCGCTGAACCTGTTTCTATTCGATGTTTATCACGACGCTAAGATCCTGAAAGACGGCGTCGTCCCGGCCGAACTCATTTACGGAAACGTTAATTATCGGCCGGAAATGAAGGGCTATGCACCGCCGGCGGGCACCTATGTGCACATTGCGGGGGTCGACCTGATCCGAGGCGGCGATGGTGCCTTTCTCGTCCTGGAAGACAATGCGCGCACGCCCTCGGGTGTGTCCTATGTGGTCGAAAACCGCCATCTCATCCAGCGCGCCTTTCCGGATCTTCTCGATGGTTTCGCGGTCCGAGACGTGTCCGACTATGGCTCGCAGCTTTGTGCCAAACTGAGCGAGGTGGCACCTGCCGACGTTTCCGAGCCGCAAGTGGCATTGCTGTCGCCGGGCGTATTCAACTCCGCCTATTTCGAGCACATCTTCCTGGCTCGAGAGATGGGTGTGCCACTCGTCGAAGGCCGCGATCTCGTCGTCGTAGACGATCAGGTCTTCATGAAGACGGTTGCGGGACTGCGCCGGATCGATGTGATCTATCGCCGGATCGACGACGCGTTTCTGGATCCCGAATGTTTCAATGCGGAGAGCCTATTGGGGGTGCCGGGCATTATGCGTGCCGTGCGTGCCGGCAAGCTTGCCCTTGCCAATGCCGTCGGCACCGGCGTGGCTGACGACAAGGCCGTCTATGCCTACATGCCGCGGATCATAAAATACTACCTGGATGAAGAGCCGATCCTGGCCAATGTCGAAACACACATTTGCCGCGAGCGTGATGCTTTGGACTATACACTCGACAATCTCGACAAACTGGTGGTTAAGCCGGTCGGGGAATCGGGCGGTTACGGCATCGTCATCGGTCCGAAGGCGACGAAGGAAGAACTGTCCCAGTGTGCCGCCGCCCTCAAGGCTGAACCTGACAATTACATCAGCCAGCCGATGATCAATCTTTCCGTATGCCCGACGCTCACCGAAGGCGGCGTAGCTCCGTGCCATGTCGATCTTCGCCCGTTTGCCGTGACCGGTCGCGACACCTGGGTGCTGCCAGGTGGCTTGACGCGCGTTGCAATGAAGCCCGGCACGATAATCGTCAATTCGTCCCAGGGTGGTGGCACGAAGGATACCTGGGTCTTGGAGCCGCGATCATCATGACGGATCTTCTGTCTCGGTATGCCGAGTGTCTGTTTTGGTTTGGTCGCTATACCGAACGAGCGGCCTGCCTGGCCCGTGTGCTCGAAGTCCAGACGTCGATCAATCGCGGAACGGCTGATGCCGAGACAAACTGGGGCTGGATTCTGACGCTCTACGACGACCATGACCAATTCGCCAAACTCTATGAGGAACTCTCAGCCGACGCCGTGGCGCGGTTCTATGTGATTGATCGCGAGAATCCCGACTCGCTGATATCGTCGATCCGATCCGGGCGGGAGAATGCCCGGACATTGCGGGCGGTGATTTCGACTGAACTCTGGCATCAGGTTAATTCCTTCTACAACCGGTTCCGCAATCTGCCGACGGTCGCATTGACGCCGGGCCGTTTGTCGCCGACGTGCCAGATGGTCAAGAAGGAGTGCTACGCGCAACTTGGTGTGGCCGAAGCCACGCTTTACCGCGACTCGGCCTGGCGGTTTTTCCTGCTCGGCGTTCTGGTCGAACGTGCCGACCAGACGAGCCGTCTGTTGGACGTTCGTTTCGCCAAGCGGCGGGTGGGCGGAGGTGACAGCAGAACGCTGGGTGATTTTGGCTTCTGGTCCGTACTGTTGCGCTCCGCCGCAGCCCAACAGGCGTTTCTGCGGGAGACGCCCGGCGCACGCGATCCGGAATCCGTTGCGCGATTTCTGATCCTGGATCCAGGTCTTCCGAGGTCAGTTGCCTTCTCGGTTTCCGAGATCGATCGGGTGTTGAACGAATTGCGGCAGCAGTTTCATTTGCGGGCTGGAACCGGCGCCCTGGAGCAGATCGATATTCTGCGGGAGAATTTGGCCGTGGCAAGCGACGACGAGGCGTTGATCGATCGCCTTCACGAGTTCAACGACAGCATTCAGAAGCAGTTGATCGTGTTCACCGAAGAGCTCTCCTACGCTTTCTTCGGCACTGACCGGCCGGCAGCACAGTCACAGCAGAGCCAGATGTCCGGGAACGGCCAGTCTCAGAGCCAGAGCAGCAGCTAAGATCACTATAGGACGGAATGCGCGCATCTCTCGATGCAAAGGCTCGGTCGATGCGCGACATCCGTAATACAGACAGGGAATCTTGCGATGTCGATCCAGGCGGCACTCACTCACCGGACTTGCTACAGCTATGATCGGCTGATCAATCTTGGGCCGCAGGTCATCCGTCTGCGACCAGCACCGCATAGCCGCACCAAAATCCTCAGCTATTCGTTGAACGTCGAACCGCGCGATCATTTCAT
>JBPCWB010000627.1:0-15693 GCA_051009955.1 Hyphomicrobiaceae bacterium
CTCAAGATCCTGGTTGCAACGACGGTCATTGAAGTCGGCGTCAACGTTCCCAACGCTTCGATCATGGTGATCGAACATGCCGAACGCTTCGGCCTCGCGCAGCTCCATCAATTGCGCGGTCGCGTCGGCCGTGGCACACGGCAGTCCTACTGCGTGCTGCTCTACAAACCGCCACTAGGGGCGACCGCCGAAGCTCGGTTGACAACGATGCGCGACACCGAAGACGGTTTCGTCATCGCCGAGAAGGACCTCGATCTGAGAGGCGGCGGCGAAGTGCTGGGCGCCCGTCAGAGCGGGATGCCCGAGTTCCGCGTTGCCGATGTGCCAGGCTTCGAAGACTTGCTGGGACTTGCGCGCCACGATGCCCAGACCCTGCTCGCCGCAGATCCTGATCTCACGTCGCCGCGCGGTGAGGCCGTCCGAACGCTGCTCTACTTGTTTGAATGCGACGAGGCGATACGTCTGTTCCGCGCCGCTTAGGAAAGATTGGAGCTAACTCGCTGCATCCAACTGCTCGGCCGCACGAACGATCATTTCCTTGATGCGGGCCTGCTGCTCGGGCATGAACATGCCGGCGGAGACGACCGTCTTTGCGGCGTCTTCCATGCTGATGGGCAGAAAAATTACATCGCGACGCGGAATGAAACAAACGAAGCCGGTCGGGGGAACCATACCCGTTGGCATAAAAGCGGCCACAAGATCCGTCTCTCCGCCGGGTTGCGCATCCTTGATGGCGCCACCGGCCTCTCCGGTCACATAGACTATCGACCAAATCCCTTTTGACGGAAACTCCACTAATCCGACGCGATGCGGACTATTCCCGTTGCCGTTCATGAAGCCGGATTCGGATGCCGATATTACGGACTCGAAGATCTGCTTCAGCGCACGGTGCACGTTGCGCACAATCGGCATGCGACCGACGAACATTTCGCCGAAGCTGATCAGTGTCCGGCCAAACAAATTGGCCGCCAATGCACCAATGACGATCAACATTACGACAGCGATGATCAGGCCGATGCCGGGCAGATGAAATGGCAGATACGTGTCAGGGTCATAGACGGCCGGCACAAACGGCTTGACCCAGGCATCGACGATTTGGATGAACCACCAGACGATGTAGACGGTAATCGTGATTGGTCCGACGACAACCAGCCCGGTTAGGAAATAGTTCCTCAGGCGTGCGCCAAACCCAACATGTGTGGTCGCGGAGACGTTCTTGCTGCGCACACGGCGCGAGGACTTCCGCCCGCGCAATTTGCGGCGTGGACCTTGGGTTGGCTCGTCGATTGACATCGGTGTGCCGCACCTTTGGCTTTCGGGCTATGCATACAGTTGGGTTGCATAAGTCATACCCGCATTCGCTGATCGGGGATAGTGACGTTAGGGCGCGTGTGGTGGTTGTCCGCTTAAAACTACTTGGTACGCTTAACGAGACAATCCAACCCATTGGCCAAGAGTTTCTGGCACAGACCGCGCGTGTCCTGCTCGGCGCCAAAGGCACGCACACGGACAAAGAAGTATTTCCCCATGTTGCCGAGAACATCCGGCTCTACGCTGGGCGTGCGTCCGCCCAGCGCTGACGGGTATTTGGATGCGACCTGGTTGGCAATCGCCTGCGCCTGGCCGGCAGTTCGGAAGGTGGCCACCTGGACGAAGTATTTGCCCTTTGATGTGCGCCGCTTTGGTGCGCTGTTGGTCTGGGCGGCACGCGCCACCCTTTTGGCAGGCGAGCGCGAACCTGCGCTGGATTGCGTTCCCGTGCTCCATGACGAAACAGTTTTTGGGTTGTCGCCCTTGAGAATTTGCGCGGACGTCGGATTGGGCGTCGAAGATGAAGACGATGGGCTACCGCCGAACAGATTATTGAAAAACGAGGTAACGCCCTGATTGACTGCAACAAGCGGATCTGTCGATGTCGAACCCGTGGTCTGAGGCAGTGCGGCAGTCTTGGTTCGCACGGATCCTTGGGGCTGATTTGAACCCGCTACCGACTTTTTCGCGGTTGGCAAGGGAACCGTCGAACGCCGCGTCGCAGGTTTGGGGCGGGCCGAGGTGGCTTGTGTCGGTGAACGGGCTGTCTCGGTGGTAGTCGTCGCAGCCGTAGTCGTGGTCGAGAAAACCGCGGCCCCAACACCTGCCTGGGCATAGAGTTGCTGTCTCAACGCTAGGGCGGCGCTGCGATCCTTCTTGCCGAGAGCACCTTTGATCCACAATGCACTGGTCAGGTCAGCAATCGCATCTGCAGGACGCTCCGTCGCACCATAGGCGCGACCCCGGTAGTAGAGCGCCTTCGCCATATCCTTGGATCGCAACTTGCCCGATTGAATGGCCTGCGTGAGTTCGCGCGCCGCAACTTTGGCCTTCTTCTGCTGCAGAGCCAGATAGCCCGATTGCAGTCGCCCCTCAGCCTGCTTGCGCGTCAGGCTGGATTTTGCTGCCGCTGGCTGGTTGGCGACCTGGGCGGACGACGGCGATGCAACAAAGAGCGCCAGGGCAAGCACCGCAAGCCCTGCCAGACAGAACGCCAATCGGTGGTCGTGAGCTGGCATCATTATCGCTCCAGTACACCCTCCTCCGTCAGACTGCAAGTCGCAGCGAATTTGGCTGTATTCCATTGTAATGGGGCGAAAATTGTCCCTCGAACCGTTACCGAACTCAAGCCTCGTTTTTACTCAACTGTGACAGATTTGGCGAGATTTCGGGGTTGATCCACATCTGTCCCCATCAAGACGGCAGTATGGTATGCAATTAGTTGTACGGGCAGAGCTTGAATGATGGGCATCACGAACGGGTGCGCCGCCGGTGTCTTGATATGGCAAAGTAACTCGCAGCCGGCTTCATCGGCGTCCGCATCCGAGATGAGGACAATCTGGCCACCGCGTGCGGCCACCTCCTGCATGTTCGATACGGTCTTCTCGAAAAGATTGTCTTTCGGTGCCACGACGACCACGGGCATGCGCTCGTCGATCAGAGCGATGGGGCCATGCTTGAGCTCGCCGGCAGCATAGCCTTCGGCGTGAATGTAGGAGATCTCTTTGAGCTTGAGGGCGCCCTCGAGGGCCAGTGGATAATTGATGCCGCGGCCGAGATACAAGACGTCTCTGGCTTTCGCCAGATCCGTTGCAAGGTCGATGTAGGCCTGCTCGGAGCGCAACATTGTTGAGACATGACGCGGCACTTCGGAGAGGGCCTGCACCATCTCCTGCTCCTGCTGCTCGCTGATGGTGCCACGTGCGCGGGCGATCTCCAGCGCAAAGCAGGCGAGTGCCGATAGCTGACAGGTAAACGCCTTGGTTGATGCGACGCCGATCTCAGGACCGGCCAGTGTCGGCAAAATCAGGTCGGACTCCCTGGCAATCGTCGACGTGCGCACGTTGACGATGGAGGCAATCCGCTGGCCTTGCGCTCGGCAGTAGCGCAGCGTCGCGAGCGTATCGGCGGTCTCGCCCGATTGCGACACGAACATTGCCAGACCATTGGGCGGCAACGGGGCTTCGCGGTAACGCATCTCCGAAGCCACATCGATTTCAACTGGCAACCGCGCGTATCTTTCAATCCAATACTTCGCGATCAGTCCGGCATAGTAGGCTGTACCGCAGGCCGAAATGGTGACGCGGTCGACAGCGGCGAGATCCAATCCGAGATCTGGAAAATCGACCGTGCGGCGCGCCATGTCGATATAGTTGGTCAGCGTGTGCGAGATCACTTCCGACTGCTCGTGGATCTCCTTGTGCATGAAATGGCGATGATTGCCCTTGTCGATTGTGAGCGCGCTGGCAACCGAAGTGAGAATTGGACGTTCAACCTGCTTACCGGCGGCATCAAAAATCTGGGTTTGCGCGCGCGAGATCACCGCCCAGTCACCTTCCTCAAGATAGGTGATGGTTGTTGTAAACGGGGCCAGCGCGATGGCGTCCGAACCAAGATACATTTCGTCTTCGCCGTAGCCGATCGCCAGCGGACTGCCCTGGCGGGCGGCGATCATCAGATCGTCGTACTCCGCGAAAATGATGCCGAGTGCGAAGGCGCCCTCGAGGCGAGAGAGGGACTGCTTGACAGCGTCCTGCGGGGACAGCCCGGCATCCATATAATGGGCAATGAGATGAACCACCGTCTCGGTGTCAGTCTCAGACTGAAACACATGACCGGCAGCGACCAACTCTTCCCGCAGCTCGCGGAAGTTCTCAATGATGCCGTTGTGAACCACGGACACCCGGGCGTTCATATGAGGATGAGCGTTGTCTTCGGTGGGTTTCCCGTGCGTCGCCCAGCGGGTATGCCCGATCCCGGTTTGACCACCAAGCGGCTCGCTGCCAAGGCGTGTCGATAGATTGTTGAGCTTGCCTTCAGCGCGGCGCCGATCCAGCACGCCGTTGTCGATCGTCGCGACGCCGGCTGAGTCGTAACCGCGATATTCGAGCCGGCGCAACGCCTCTACAAGGTCGGCTGCAACTGGTTTGGAACCCAAAATTCCGACAATTCCACACATGGTGTGTGATCTCCTCAGGCTCTGCTGACTGTTTGACTGCTTCGCGCCTGTGCCTCAACTCAAACCGTGTTACCTGATTTTGCGGTTGAGCCGGCACATCGCGCAGGGATTGACCCAGCTTCAGTCAAGAAATGCGCCAGATAATTATCAGTAGCCGGATGAATAGTGTATACTAAGTTCACACTTGCATCGCGATGCGGTCCGACAGACCGTCAACATTGCGATATCTAGGGTCGGCTTCATTTCAGTTGTAGAGACGCCGAATTGATTTGCAAGCCGGGCACAGGCCCGAAACCACTACGTGGATCATGTTCATCTTAGCTCGGCACAGCATCAGGGACCAAATGAGCGAATCGGTCGACCGTCGCGCCGGAATTGATCGTCGTGCTTTCAATGTATGTATGGGCGCCAATGCTAACATTGTCCGCAATCGTGACCCCGGGTCCGAACACGACGTTCGGCTCGACGACGACATCCCGACCAATCTGTGTGTCGTAACTGAACCAGACTGTTTCGGGCGCGATCAACGTTGTGCCGTTAATCATCGCATCGCGACGGCGTCGGGCCTGGTATTGCTCTTCGGCCTGCGCAAGTTGTGTTCGATCGTTGATCCCCAGCAATTCGTCTTCGGCGCAAGTCACGACCCCACACACCAGTGAATCCTGACGCGCGATCTCGACGACGTCGGTCAGATAGAGTTCGCGCTTGGCATTGTCGTCCGTGATTCGATCGAGCATGCCGAGTAGGTGATCACATCGAAAGGCCATGACACCTGAATTGCAGAGCGTCACTTTGAGCTCGGTCGGCGATGCGTCTTTGTGTTCACGAATCGCCTGGAGGTCGCCTGCCGCACTGGTCAGAAGGCGCCCGTATCCGGACGGGTCGGCCGCTTCGAAGCCGAGAACGACAAGATTGGCGCCTTGGTCCAGGCGCGCGCCGACTTGCTTCAGTGTTTCGGGCGTCAGTAACGGTGTGTCACAAAACAGGACATAGACGTCGCCGGTGTGCGCACCAATCGCCTGTCGCGCCGCCAATACGGCACCTGCCGTTCCATTTTGGACAGGTTGGATGTGCGTCTGGCAGGCCGCGTATTGATGCCGAGCTTCCTCGGCGACATTTTCCATGCCCGGCCCGACAATGACAGATATGTGGCGATGCTCTGCGGCCAGGGCGGTCGCCATGACATGTCCCAAGAGCGAGCGGCCCGCGACGCGGTGCAGCGGTTTGGGAACGGTGGATTTCATGCGCGTCCCCATGCCGGCGGCGAGGATTAGGGACAGGATCGGCGCGGACGTCATCGGCCCTCCATTATCGTGTCAGTCTGTCGCAAATCATACATGGCTGAGCCGTGGTGACCCACATGGTTGTGTCTACTTCCAGATCAATTCACGCATTGTGCCAATCGCCTTCCCTGCGGAAGTCGCCGATTCGACAACTGACTGATTCGATCAGTAGAACAGGACTCACAAACGAATGTCTCACGATCATTGGACCTAAGATCACGGAATTCTGTGACATGTCAGCACTGTCCACAGGGCGGGCCTGTCCGACAAACGTCTAACATTGACGATAGAGTGCCCTGCGGGCATTTTTGCAAACGACGTATCACGTGTTGTCACCGGCTCGCGTCACTTGGGCCTCCCGAAAAAGTTTCGGAGTTCACAAATGACGAATGCGAGCGAATCCGTTGCGCCGCGCGGGTCTCTGTTCTGGCGTCTATACGCTGTTGCGTGGACGTTGATGGGCGTGGCCGCCATAGGTTATCTATCCGTAGCCCTGGCTCAGCCTGATCTTCTTGCCAGTCCAAAGGACAAAGCGGCGAGCGCCGTCGACACCGCGTTGCAGCAGCAGAAGAGGGTAACACGTGAACTTGCAACGCTACGTGAGAGCGTCAGTTCCTTGCGGCACGAAGTCGATCGGATCAAGGACGATGTGGCGTCGCAGGTCGCACAGGCTAAACCGATTGCCGAACCGGAACCGCCGCCAACCCAACCAGATATTCCTCCCGTTGTTCCGCTTGACGTGACGACCAAGGCCGTACCAACAACAATTGAGCGACCCGCCGTTGAACAACCAGCACAAGTCGCGGCGCAACCAACGCCCGCGCAGCGCAGCTCGAGAACACCGCCATTGCCTGTTCGCGTGCCGGTCGCCCGCCGCCAAGTCGCCAACAACGAACTTCCGTCTTCAATTGTTACCGCGACCATCCTGAACGCACCCGAGACCACGAATATCACAACGGGCAGCGTGCCGGCGGCCGCTCCATCCCTGCCGGAGACTGTCGAGCGAGCGCTGGACAACACAAGGCAGACTGCCCGGGTGCCGGCTGCCGTCGTCCCGCCCGCGGCCGCTCCGGCAATCAAATTCGGCGCGGCGACGGTTCAGCCATCGCAACCCAGCGGACCAACGTCAGTCGTCGTATCGGTTGCCCCGTCTGTTGATGTCCTGAGATTTGACTGGCAACGGCTGGCAGCCCAGCATCCGGCGTTACTCGGCACGCTCTACCCGCGGTACGACGTGATGGCGGCCGACGGGCCCTATCGATTGCTCGCCGGTCCGCTCTCCGATCGCGAAGAAGCCGAGCGCCTGTGTGCGGCGCTTCGGGCCTACAGCGTGACCTGCGGTGTCGAAGACGGCTTTGTCGGAAACGCGCTCTAGGATATTTGGGTTTCTTTCGGACATCGGCCGTTGCGGCACGCTCCAACGCCGGCTGCTGGCAGCAAGCCGGTGGGTGTGGGGCGGAGTTGCGGCGGTTGTCGGACTCGTCGTCGCGCTCAGAGCGTCCTCTGACTAAACGTGTCGCAGCTCTGCATTCGGCCGGACTTATATCCGTTCCGGAACCATCGGACACGTTGCTCAGCCGAGCCGTGCGTGAATGCGTCGGGCACGACCCGTCCGGTGGTGCGGCGCTGGATCATGTCGTCGCCAATGGCACTGGCCGCGTTGAGCCCCTCTTCGATATCGCCCGGTTCAAGCCGGTTCTTGAGCTGATCGTTGAGGTTGGCCCACACCCCGGAGAGGCAGTCCGCCTGCAACTCCATTCGCACCTGGATCTTGTTGGCCGATGATGGGTGACGCCGCTTCAAGTCCTGCACCTTGGTGGCGATGCCGAGCAGTGTCTGCACGTGATGGCCGACTTCATGCGCAATGACGTACGCTTGCGCGAAGTCGCCAGGCGCCTTGAAGCGACGGCGCAGCTCGCCGTAAAAGCTCAGATCAACGTAGATCTTTTGATCCAGCGGGCAATAGAATGGCCCCATCGCCGACTGGCCAGCGCCACAAGCTGTTTGCGTTGAACCGGTGAACAGCACCAGCTTCGGCTCTCGGTATTTTTGCCCAAGCGAGCCGAAAACCTTGTTCCAGACATCTTCAGTGTCGGCCAGAACGCGCTTGGTGAAGCGGGCAAGTTCCTCATCTGGCAGCGACTGTTTTTCGCCACCGGGAATGCCCAACGGATTGCTGCGCCCACTGGATGGCGTGCGATCAACGCGTGGCATTTGCGGGATCTGTGTGAGGTCAGGCAGTCCGCCGCCACCGCCACCGGTCAGTAGCTTAAGCGGATTAATCCCAAGCAGTAGCATTATGCCGCCAATAACGAGCAGCGTCGTCAGGCTCAAACCGCCGCGGCGTCCACCCATGGGAAACGGAATACGCATCCTGCGCCCGCCGCGAGAAAGGCCGCCCGGCAACCGGAACATTCCGCCGCCCGATTGGCCGCGCCGGTCTTCGACATTACCGCTTTCACGATCACTTTCGTCGTAACGCATTATACTACCTACAGATTTGTGAAGTGCCTTGCGCACCACGTGCCCATTGGCCGGCGCATTGTGCACGTTGATTGATCATATTCAAGGCACGAAACTGGCAGACTAGCCGTCGCAAATTGGCGAAGCTATTGTTCCGAACCGCTGACGGCAGGCTGTTCATCGGTTGACTCATCGACCAGCGCCGGGACGGTTTCCTCGCGTATATCCGCTCGTTCGACGGCCGCGAGATCGCGCTGGCGAGCCCGTCCGCGCAGCAGCCCGCGAACCGCTCGCGATGCCGCGACCACTTGGTCGTTGGCATAGGCCTCATGATTCTTTTCGATATCCGACAACTCGTAAAGGTAGTTGACCATCAGGCCATGTGCCTGCTTGAGGCCGCGCAGTGACAGGTCTGCCGGCCAGTTAATCCGCTCCAGGCGCGCACCATTGCCCAGGTGAAAGCGGGCGACCGGGTCAATCGGTTGACCGCGCGCATTCTTCTCGTTGAGGAAATACATGGCCCCGAGAGCCTGCACCGACGGGGCCAATGCCGCGATTGCTGTTTCGTCACCAATCCAGTCGCCAACCTTAACGGCCGTGATGGCAGCTCTCATGCGCTCATCAAGGGGATTTTCCGTTTCATCCTGACCAATCGAGTCAACCCACTTGGCAAACCCAGGCACCGGAGAGAGAGTCACGAACGTGCGAAGCGACGGGCATTCCCGTGTCAGCTCCTCGACCACCTGCTTGATCAGGAAATTGCCGAACGAGATACCGCGCAGACCTTCCTGACAATTCGAGATCGAGTAAAAGGCGGCTGTGGTCGGACCGCGACTCCCATCCTCACTGTCCGGCGGCTCCATTTCAAGCACCCCTGCAATGTCGGCCGGGATGTCGCTGGTCAGAGCGACCTGGACAAAGATCAACGGCTCGTCGACCATTGAAGGATGGAAAAAGGCGAAGCAGCGCCGGTCCGCCGGGTCGAGCCGGCGGCGCAAATCATCCCAGCCCGTAATTTCATGGACAGCTTCGTAGGCAATGATCTTGTCCAAGATCGTCGCAGGCGTGTTCCAATCAATCCGGCGTTGAACCAGAAAGCCGCGATTGAACCACGACTGCAGCAAATGACGCAGATCATTATCAATCGTCTTGAGGCGATCGTTGTCCGGTTCAGCCTCCATGAAACCGTGGAGGTCCTCGCGCATGGCAACGATTTTTGCCGTCCCGCCGGGCGCCATGTTGAGGCGGCGAAAGAATTCCTGCGTTGGGCTGTCAACCGACCTCTGCAAGTGCCGCAGATGGCTGGCGCTGGGCTCGGCAATGTAGGAGGCGGCGGCCTTTGCGACTTCAGACTGATCGGGCTGCAGAGCTTCAGCCACGTAGTTGAAGAACACAAGCTTCATCTCCGGGTCCAGAACGTCATAGTGGCGAAGCAGTTGATGCGCGATAGCGACACCGGAGGCCTCTCCGCGCCCGGACATGAGCGCCTTGACCAACTCCTGCAAGCCCTGCCTGGGGTCATCACGAAACAGGGCCTTTGGCAGGATGTTGCGGCTCTGATCAGCCACGGTATTCAGGAGTTCCTGCAAAAATGCGAAATTGCTCATTTCCGTTGCCTGTTATGTCGTGTTCGCGGTTCTACCCCGCCAGCCGGCGCGGAATTCATACTCGACGAACCATCCCTATCAGCGCATCCTGGAGGAACCAATAAGATTCCTGAGGGAGTATGCGATGGCCGAGACGGAAACATACGAGATTTTGGCCCTGAAATATGGCTGGCAGCCGAACCGAACGCGCAAGGACAACTTCATGCATGACGATGACCATGCCGCTCCGGGTCCAATCGCCTATTTCGTCTGGGTCATCCGCAATGAGAACCGTACAATTCTCGTGGATACCGGATTCGATACAAAAGAGGCGGACCGGCGTGGCCGAAAAGTCGAACATGAACCGCACGAGATGTTGAAGCGGATCGGAGTCGACGCAGCCAATCTGGACACGGTCATCGTCTCGCATCTCCACTTTGACCATGCCGGAACGCTGAATGACTTCCCAAATGCCCGATTCCATCTTCAGGAATCCGAAATGTCATATGCGACCGGCAAATGCATGTGCGAACCTGCGATGCAAGTGCCCTTCACCGTCGATCATGTCTGCGACATGGTGCGCCATGTCTATTCGGGGCGCGTCGAGTTCCACGATGGCGACGGTCAAATAGCACCTGGCATTACCGTCCACCATGTGCCGGGACACTCAAAGGGCCTGCAGTGTGTGCGGGTCATGACAGAACAGGGGCCGGTCGTCGTTGCCAGCGATGCAGCGCACTTCTATGAAAACTTCGAGCAGCGCAAACCCTTTTCCATCACGACTGACATGGATGCGACGCTGCGCAGCTACACCAAACTCGGTCGGCTCGCTCTGACACCCCGTCACGTCGTGCCTGGCCACGACCCGCTGGTGTTGGAGCGTTACCCGGCCTGGAAACCGGAAACCGAAGGCAGCGTCCACCGTCTCGACCTGCCCCGCTTGGATGGTTAGATCATCCGAGATCGGCATGATCGAGCACTGGGTTGTTGCTGACGGGTTGTCGCCCAACCGGCGCCTCGCTGTCAGGCTTGGCTCGGTGCCGCAATGCGCTCGTAGGTCAGCACTTTTTTTGACGCTGTCCACGGTGCTGAGATGGCGTCAAAATGTTTGAAGTGATCGGTTTGCACATGAGCCTGGAACGCCGCCTCGTCATCGTAGATTTCATAGAGGAAGAACGAGGCGGGTTCTTTAGGGTCCTGTGCAACGTCGAACTGGCGGCAGCCCGGCTCGTTGTTGACTGACGCGTTGGCATTCACGGTAATGGCGGCGCGAAACTCTTCAACATGGGCGGCCTTGGCCTCGAAGAAGACGACAACGACATACATATTCTGATCCTTTTTTGGGCTGGTCAGGCTTCGGCTGGAATGCCTCGGGTGCTGGTGCCGAATCCGGAAAGCACGCGCTGTCGGGGCACGGTCCGAATGCGGCCACTGGACAGATCCGGGGCCACAGCCTGTGCGAGATCGGCCGCGATCAGCAGGGCGTCAATATCGATGCCGGTTGCAACGCCCATGTGTTCAAAGGCAAAGACGAGGTCTTCGGTCGCGGTATTTCCCGAAGCACCCGGGGCAAAGGGACACCCCCCGAGGCCAGCCGCTGCGCCATCGAACACCCGGATGCCACTGCGATAGGCGGCGAGCGCATTGGCGACACCGAGGTTGTAGGTGTCATGACCATGAAATGCGAATGTCACTTGGTCGGATGCGTATTGCTCAATGAGCTTGGCCGCCAGGCTCTCGACATGATCAGTGGCGGCTCGACCGGTGGTGTCGCAGAGTCCGAACTCCACTGTTTCGACATTCATGAGAACCCGATCGATGAGAGCTGATACGGCACCTTCATCTGTGCGCCCCTCAAAGGGACAGTCGAAAGTCGTTGCAAGATTGAAGCGCAGCAGACCGACGCCTGCGCCGTGCGCATGCCAGGCGTTCTCGAAGTCGGTCATGCTTTGCTCGACGGCGCGACGAACGTTGTTGCGATTATGGCTTTCCGACACGGACACAACCCAGCAGATGTCGCGAACCCCTGCAGCGAGTGCCAATTCCAGGCCCTTGCCATTCGGTACCAACACCTGTAGGCGAAGATTATCTGGCAGTCCGGGCGTCGAAAGAACTTCGCCGATGTCGGCCATCTGCGGGATGGCTTTGGGACTGACGAAGGCACCGATCTCCATGCGCGTGAAGCCAGCCCGCGCGAGTGCCTGGATCACTTCGCGTTTCTGTGCGGTCGGGATGAATGGTTTGACCACCTGAAATCCATCACGTGGTGCAACTTCCACGATTGTTACCGCGCTCATATTGTTTTGGCCTCCCTCAGAGCGGATATGTCCGCCTCTGACAGTCCGATCAGTTGTGAGAGCACTTCAACCGTGTGTTGTCCAAGCGGGGGGCCGGACCAGCGGATCAGCTCGTCTCGATCAACGCCATCGATCATGGGTACCACACCGGGATGCATAACCGGACCATGCAACGGATCGTCGACCATGGTCACCATCTTTCGGGCGCGGTACTGGCGGTCGGCGGCGATATCCGCAGCCGTGTAAATCTTGCTGGATGGGATGTTGGCGTCGTCGAGCAGCGCCAGAACCTCATCGGCGGCGAAGCCACGCACCCAGCCGGCAATGAGATCGTCGAGCGTGTCGTTGTTTTTCAGACGCGCCGGATTATCAACGAAGCGCGCATCATCGGCCAGTTGCGGCTGCCCCATCAAGTTCGCCAATGTGCGAAACAGCCGATCGGAATTTGCCGCAATCAAAACCCAATGATCATCTTGCGATTTGTAGGCATTGGTCGGAGACGCCGTCGAGATGCGCGAGCCGACGGGCTGGCGGATCATGCCATAGCGCTCGTACTCGGGAAGAATACCCTCCAGTAATGTCACCACGGCTTCACCCAGTGCCACGTCAATGACACGGATGTTGGGCCGGCCACTTTGTCGCTGATCGATGACAGCGGCCAGTGCGCCGAGCGCACCGTAAAGACCGGCGACACTATCGCCGAACGATACGCCCGTACGCACCGAAGGTAGATCACTGACCTCGGGAGGATGCGCACATAAGTGGCGTATGCCGCCCTGCGCCTCACCGATCACACCGAAACCCGCGCGGCGCGCTTCCGGACCGGTCTGTCCGTAGCCGGAGATCCGCACCAAGACCAGGCCGGGACGTGCAGCTTGAAACGCTTCCGGCGTGAGGCCCCACTTCTCGAGCTGACCAGGTTTGTAGTTTTCGACGACAACATCGCACTTGGCAGCGATGTCCAGGACGAGCTGCTGGCCTGCGGGCTCCCGCAGATCGAGAGTGACGCTGCGTTTGTTGCGCCCGTGCACACTCCACCATAGTGAGCCGTTATCCTCCTGGCGGCCCCACTGGCGTACCGGATCACCGCTTCCTGGTGGTTCGATTTTGATGACGTCGGCGCCGAGATCGGCCAACGTCCGCGTCGCGAACGGTGCCGCGATGTAGTGACCAAGTTCGAGGACGCGAATGGTTTTCAATAGCGGTTCAACCGCGTGATCCGTCATAACTGTATTGATGGTTCCAATTGATCATGAGTGCAGGCGTGGCGACGTTAGACCACAAGGGTGCAGCGACGACAATTCCGCTCGGCGATATTGAGCTTCACTCTCGCGAAGCCCGGCAAAATCCAAAGTCAGCACCTTCCGGCGCCTGCAAGACGTTCTCCCGGAACATGCGGTCGTAACCGCGGTAGGCTTTGAGATTTTGCTCGGTTGATTGTGCGCTGCGGCGTCGATCCAGCTCAGCGCCATCGACCAACAGATCAATTGACTTGTTCTGGACGCTCAGTCGAATGCGATCCCCGCTTCGGACCAGCCCCAAGGGGCCGCCGGCAGCCGCTTCCGGTGCAACATGCAGAATAATCGTGCCATAAGCCGTGCCGCTCATGCGCGCATCAGATATCCGGACCATATCAGTCACTCCCTGCGCCAGGAGCTTCTTGGGGATGGGCAGAAAGCCCGCCTCCGGCATGGCGTAGTCAGAACGGGGGCCGGCATTCTGGAGGATCAGGAAGTCATCGGCGGTTACGTCGAGATCCGGATCATCGATCCGCGCTGCGAGATCGTCCAGCGACGAGAAGACCACGGCCCGTCCTTCTTTCTCGAACAGCTCGGGTGTGGCGGCCGATCGCTTGATGATGCAGCCATCCGGCGCCAGAGAACCGAACAATGCAACGAGACCGCCCTGCTCTTCGAGTGGCGCGCTGGCCGGAAAGATCACGCGACGGTCAACGTACTCGTCCTGTTCCGCGGCCAGGCGTTCACCGAGGCTCTGGCCGGTGATGAGTGGGCAATCCAGATGGAGCAACGGCTTGAGTTCTCTGAGAACTGCGCCAAGTCCACCCGCCGCGAAGAAGTCTTCCATGTAGTACTCGGTGCCGACCGGCTTGACGGCCGTCAGCACGGGCGTCGTGTCAGACAATTGGTTGAGCGTATTGAGATCAAGTTTGAGCCCGGCCCGCCCCGCAATCGCGGCCAGATGGATGACGCCGTTTGTCGAGCCGCCGATCGAAAGCAATACACGCAAGGCGTTCTCTACGGCCTTTGGCGTAACGATCTGCTGCGGCGTAACGTTCTCGACAGCGATGCGAACGGCTTCGCGGCCCGACGCCTCGGCTGCTCGCAGGCGATCCGCGTGCACGGCCGGGATGGCTGCCGTGCCCGGTATGGTCATGCCCAGTCCTTCCGCAATCGCAGCCATCGTCGAGGCTGTTCCCATTACGGCGCAGGTACCGGCCGTCGTGACGAGGCGACCCTCGACGGCTTCGATTTCCTGTTCGTCGAGTTCGCCCGCGCGATACCGCATCCAAAACTTTCGACAATCGGTGCAGGCGCCGACGCGATCGTCCTTGTAGCGCGAAGTCGTCTGCGGTCCGCCGATAAGTTGTATCGCCGGCTTGCCCGCGCTGATCGCTCCCATCAATTGCGCCGGGACGGTCTTGTCGCAGCCACCCATCAGCACAACGGAATCCATTGGCTGGGCCCGGATCATTTCCTCCGTGTCGATGGCCATGAGGTTGCGAAACTTCATCGAATTGGGGGCAAGCGTCGACTCATGCAGCGATGTGGTTGGAAACTCCATCGCGATTCCACCCGCGGATGCGACGCCGCGCTTGATCGCTTCGAGCAGCTCCGGGAAGTGACGATGGCAGGGATTGTACCGGGAATGCGTGTAGGCGATGCCGACGACCGGACGCTTCAGCTCCTCACTGGACCAACCCTGCGATTTTGCGAAGGCGCGGCGCATATAGATTGAAAAGTCACGATCACCGTAGGACTGAAGCCCACGTAAGAATCCTGTCTCTCGGTCGTCCCGCTCGGCCATCACACGCGCTCCATCGTTGTTTTTGAACTGCGATTCAGACATTGTTAACGATTCCTAAATCACCTCGCGGCATTGTGCCATTAACTTTCCTTTAGGACTTTGGAGACGCGGCCTATGCCTCTCGCCCCGCAGTACGAAGGTCGGCGCACGACATCGGCGCTCAACGACGTACAGAACGATACCGGACGGACGGCATTTTGTGGGCCGTATGTGATTTCTGCAATTACCGGCTGGTCCGTCAGCAAGGTTGAGGACGAGATCCGGCGCTTCCGAGATCTGCCCGCATCGGCGAAGCCGGTTGTGCGTGGCACATATACTGACGAGGTGGAAGCCGCCCTGACCGCGTTCGGCTACCACATGCTCGAGGTTGAAAACTATACTGCGCTGCCGCGCAAGGAGCGGCCGACCGTCTGGTCGTGGATGCAGAAGCCGCGCAATGCCTGGGCCCAATACATCCTGGGCATTCACAAGGGCAAGGAGGGCCACTGGATTGTGATCAAGGGCGTCAAAATGTGCGACACCTTTACCGA
>JBPCWB010000628.1:0-4176 GCA_051009955.1 Hyphomicrobiaceae bacterium
TGACGCGACGCTTGCAACGCCGGCGAAACAAGCCGCATTGGGATCACTGGTTGACGCTCTTGAACAAAAGGCCAAGGCGAACGGCGCGCGCATTCTGCTCGTCAAGGACGTTCCCCATACCATGGACAACTGGGCGCACGACGTGCTCGCGGCGAAGGGCTATGCCCGCATCACTGCTCTGCCAGTGTCAACACTGACCGTCCCGGCCAATGAAGATGAATACTTCAAGTCCATTTCAGGCAACATGCGTAGCAATCTGCGCCGCCGTCTCAAGCGTGCGCGAAACGTCCGCGTAGAGATCCGCTCCTCGGCAGACGGTCTTGCGGACCGCCTGAATGAGCTGCACGACCTGACGACATCGCGCGGATCGAACGACTATGATCAGTTCGCCGCGGTTCACAAGGACTTCTACGACGTCGTCGCCCGAGAGATGCCTGACAACGCACGCCTGTTGACGTATTGGCTTGATCAACAGTTGATCGGCTTCGCGATGGTGCTGCTGGGGCCCAATCGCATGATTCAGAATTACAATGGCATGTGTTACCCCGAAGGCCCGGACAATGGCCTGTTCTACCTTGATTGGATGACCCAACTCCGATTGTGTATGGACAACGACATTGCCGAAATGCAGTCCGGCGTGACGACATACCTGATCAAGTCACGCCTCGGCAGCAAGTTTCATCGCTCTTATGTCTATGTCCGGCATGTTTATTCGCCCATCAATGCGATCATTCGGGCACTCAGTTCCAACGTCAATCTGGAAAAGGATGATCCCGGGCTGAAGGAGCTCGGCGATGCGGCACCTTTCGTCACGCCGTGACCTTTCCGGGCCGCTGCTGATTGCCCAATCAAACTGATACTATTCCCCCTTTGCCAACCCAGGGTACTTGCCAGCATGGCCGGCGGTCGGGCACTTTGCCGCCAATGGCTTGAGGAGAGACATATGATCCGCATGGGTTCCGGCGCTGGCTTTTCATCCGATCGGCTACAGCCAGCGGTCGATCTGGCGCGTCACGGCAAGCTGGATTGGCTCGTTTTCGAAACGATTGGCGAGCGCACGCTGGCCTTTGGACACCGCGACCGTCAGCTCAATCCAGACCGCGGCTACAATCCCCACCTGGCCAAACGCATGCGCATGGTCTTGCGACATTGCCGCGAAAACGGCACGCGGATCATGACGAACATGGGCGTCGCCAATGTCCCGGCCGCAGCAAACATTGTACTCGACGTCGCCCGTGAACTTGGACTTGATGGTCTCAAAGTTGCGATTGTTGAAGGTGATGACGTCACCGAAAAAATGACGGATCAGACAACCCTGTTCGACAACAACAACTGTACGATCGCAGACGTCGGGCGACCGCTCGTCGGCGCAAATGTCTACCTTGGAACCGACGCCATGATTCCCGCCGTCGACTCCGGTGCCGATGTGATCATTACCGGTCGCGTCGCCGACCCGTCTCTGTTTCTTGCCCCACTCTCACACCATTACGCTTGGCAACAGGACGATTGGGATACGCTGGGCAGAGGCACGTTGGTTGGTCACTTGATGGAATGCGGCATGCAGATCACGGGCGGCTACTTCGCTGATCCAGGCCGCAAGGACGTGCCGCGCCTTGCCGACTGCGGGTATCCGATCGCCGAAGTCGATGCCAAGGGCAACGCGACCATTACCAAGCTCAACACCGCCGGCGGCGCGGTGACCATGCAGACGGTTAAGGAGCAGATGCTTTACGAGGTGCATGACCCCGCCAGCTACCTGACGCCGGACGTGACCGCGGACTTTTCGACGACCGCCATTAGTGAGACGGCGCCCAGTCGAGTCCATGTATCAAATGCAACGGGCCGACAGCGTCCGGACCAGCTCAAGGTGACGGTTGGCTTCGACGGGGGCTTTCTCGGCGAGGCCGGCGTTAGCTACGCCGGTCCGGGAGCAGCTGACCGTGCACGGCTTGCCCGAGACATCCTGAGCGACCTCCTGGACAGGATCCCAGGCGCACGCGGCACCTATCGAATCGACTTGATCGGCCTGAATTCTGTCCACGCGACGGCCCATGAAGCAACCGCCGACAGCGACGATGTTCGCGTTCGGGTGGCCATGCGGACGGCGGAACGCGAAGTCGTTGACATGATGCTGTGGGAGGTCGAAGCATTGCTGTGCTGCGGCCCGGCCGGCGGCGGCGGCTATCGCGGCCAGATTTCACCCAGCGTCATAACCCACTCGACGATGATAGAGCGCGATGCCGTGAGCCCAGGCGTGAGGATCTTCACGGCATGACCCGACAAATTCCCTTGCGTGAACTGGCCCATGCCCGCGCCGGCGACAAGGGCAATACGTCCTCGATCTCGGTTTGGGCGTACGATCCCGGTGACTACCTGCTTCTCAAAGATCAGCTCACTTCGGAACGCATCAAGCAGGCATTTCCCCGCCTTATTCGCGGCGATGTCGTGCGCTACGAACTCGACCACCTATACGGCCTGAATTTCGTTCTGCACGACGCACTCGAAGGCGGTGTCAATACGTCGCTGGGACTGGACAGTCATGGAAAATCCTGGAGCTTCCTAATATTGAGCCTGTCAATTGAAGTTCCGGAGAATCGCCAGCTCGCACCGTGATAGAGTGCTTGATGGCGGTTTACGATTGGGTCTGAACGGTTATGAAACGTCAGCGAACCGTTCTGCCATCTGACGCGGAGGAAACCATGCGCGTACGACGTATCTGGACAGGATTGCCGATCACCGCGCTTGCCCTGACCATGTCGGCATCAGTTGCGCTGGCCGATGCGCTGTCCAAGCATGATTGCTTCGCCAATGACGCCATGATGCGTATTCGAGGCTGCACCGAGCTGCTGGAGCGCAAAAGCCTCGACCCAGTGACGAAATCGACGGCCTTGGCGACACGTGCACTCGGTCTTTCGGTCATTGGTCGTTATCTTGACGCCATACGTGACTATGACCGGGCCTTGGCAATTCTTCCGAATTACCCCGTGGCGCTGAACAATCGTGCCTGGGCTTTGTTCAAGCTCGGCCGCATTGCCGAGGCCGAGCCCGATGTCGAAAAGTCACTCAAACTCGACCCGACAAGTCCGCACGCGCTGGATACACGCGCCCATGTGCGCCAACACCAGGGCCGGACAAAGGCCGCCCTGACCGACTATCAGAGGGCGATGCGGTTGGGTGGTGTGCGGATGGTCAAGTTGTACCAATGCGGCCTGCAATCCAACGGCCTGTTCCTGGGGCCGATGTCTGGAATCATCACCGAGCAGTTGGAACTGGCGCTAAAGGAATGCGTGAGGTCCAAGAAATGTGATCCTCTGCCTCCTGACGAGGAGTGCAAGGCAGCGACCTCCTAGAACTCTGGTGGAGTGCATCTGGGCGAGCCGACTGTACCACGCCGTGGCGCCCGCGAAGCTCGCTGCAAGCGGCACAATGAACTCCACACGCAGGATAGTTACCGCATTCGCGAGAATTCGGCCGCCACGTGAAACTGGCAGCTCCGGTGGCACGATAGTCCGGAGCTGCCATGCATACTTCGTTGACAGTGGCGCATTGGGGGGGAGGGAGGCAACTGTCAACGCAGCAACCGTACGCAGCCATAGATCCGCAGCCCGGTTGCCATACAGTGATACTCGCACGCATCACATATCATTCTGTTAACAGATTTACTGCTGACTGACAATACTAATTCTCACTCCGCCGCTTCGGCTGCATACCTTTTGGCGAAGTCGGCCAGGGCGTCATCGCGGCATGGTTCGATCGGCGTAAAATCACGATGCGCGATCCACTCCTTGCGCGTCGGCTTGCGGATGTAGTTCGAGATCGCATTAAGCGTCAGATAGACGATTTTGCGCGGAAACGGTGTGATGTTACCCGCCGAGCCGTGAACAAGGTTGCCATGGAACATAAGAACCGAGCCAGGCTTGCCAGTGGGCGCGATCAGACCGCCGTCCTCGACCAATTTCTCGACGGTCTCGTGATCCAGCGTCCAAAGAGGATAGCTCGTCGTCGACAGATCGTGCCCAGCTGCGAGGACGCCATGCTTGTGGCTCTTAGGGATCAACATCAACGGCCCATTGAATGGGAAAACCTCATCCAGAAACACGGAAATGTTCATTGCCTTTGGTTCCGGCATGCCGTCATCGCGATGCCAGGTGCCAAAGTCCTGATGCCACTGCCAAA
>JBPCWB010000629.1:0-7361 GCA_051009955.1 Hyphomicrobiaceae bacterium
GCGGCGACGTCCACAGCCTTGAGATTGTAAAGGACGTCATTGCCAACAAGCTCGACCGGACACTGCATCCTGTGGAGCGTATCTGGCTGTACCATCCGTTCCATCATGCGGAGCAACTCGACGAGCAGGACTATGGCCTCGCGTTGCTCGACGACGTGCGTGATGCCGCCCCGCCGGCCTGGAATGCTTACGTGAATCGCAGCATCACCGGCTGGAGTCGCCACCGCGATATCGTTGCGCAATTTGGGCGGTTTCCGCACCGCAACGACGTTCTTAGCCGAACGAGTACGGCTGAAGAGCTGGCATTTCTCGCAAATCTCGGCGAAGCATTTGGGCAAGGCAAGAAATAGGCGGCGGTTTTTATCTAAGCTTAAGGCGTGCATCAATCAAGAAACATGCATCAAGTGCGGTCGCTGCCATATCGCGTGCGAGGATACCTCACATCAGGCCATGACGACTTCTGCAAATGGTCAGCGGCAATTCGATTAACTCGCGGTGAATCATCTCTTTGGTGCGGAACGTAGTACAGCAGGTTCGGCTTCGACATGTTCACCGCCTCCGCGATCTGGTCGACGGTGGAACCGCGAAAGCCGTTGCGGGAAAAGACGTCGAGCGCGGCCTCGATGATCTGCTCTTTTTTCTCTTGCCGGATACGTGTTCGCCGTTGCGTCTCGGACGCCCCGGGGTTTGCTCAAGCTAATTCTTCCCTGCTGACCCGCTAGGATCGCATATCCCTTGTGGCTTGTTTTTGTGGTTCATCGCAGCGGCGTAATCCTGGGCGGCCCTAACGTCGCCTTGTCCAAACGAACCGCGGCCTCTTTCGCGCCAATGCCCGTCAGAATGATATCCTTCACCGTTTGCTTGGCTTCCTCCCACTGCTCGTCCGTCAATGGATCGCCGTCGTTCAACGTAACGATCTGATGGCCAAAATCAGCGTAGTGCTGTGTCGTCGCCCAAACCATGTAGAGCAAATAGCGCGGTTCGATCGGCGTCATCTTGCCCTCAGCAATCCAGCGCCGGATGACATGCGCGCGTCCCTCTGTCCATTCGCGGAGTGTCGTCTCCAAGTAGTCCTGGATGACCGGTGCACCGTGCATGACCTCGGCGGCCCAGACTTTCGACCCTGCTGGGTGGCGGCGGCTGATCTCCATCTTGGCATCGATGTAGCCGCCTATGCCGTCCACCGGGCCGTCGGCATCGTCAAACAGAGATGCCGCGTCCAACCAGATCTCGAAGATGTTCGCGACAACGCGGCGATAGAGTGCTTCCTTGGTTGGGAAATAGTAGTGAAGATTGGCCTTCGGCAGTCCGGCCATGTCGGCAATCAACTGCATGGTTGCGCCACCAAAACCTGCTTCAGCAAATACGTGCTCGGCAGCGCTCAAAATGATCCGCTCATTCTCTGCGCGGATTTCAGCTTTACCTGTTCTTCGCATTCGATCTGCGTTCCGAGAAAACTGTTGATCACTTGGTCAATGTATGATCCCTTACCTGACCATACGGTCAAGATCTGCATTGATGCAACAGTGAACACTTTTGGATTCTGGTGGAAGGGGGGGCGATGGCGGTACCCGGCGAAAACCTCAGACTGAACGGCGACCGCTTGTGGGATACGATCCATGAGATGGCAAAAATCGGCCCGGGGATTGCCGGCGGTAGCAACCGGCAAACCGTGACGGATGAGGATGCAGAAGGCCGCAAGCTATTTCAAAAGTGGTGCGACGATGCCGGCCTGAGCATGGGCGTCGACGAAATGGGCACGATGTTCATGCGACGCGAAGGTTCCGACGCAGCGGCGCTTCCTGTTTACGTCGGCTCCCACCTCGACACACAGCCAACGGGCGGACGTTATGATGGTGTGCTTGGCGTTCTGGCCGGGCTCGAGATCATCCGCACGCTCAACGACATGGACATCAAGACCAAGCACCCGATCATCGTGACGAACTGGACGAACGAAGAAGGCACACGGTTTGCGCCACCGATGATGGCTTCCGGCGTCTTCGCGGGGACTGTCGATCAGGATTGGGCTTATAGCCGGGAAGACGCCAACGGGAAAACATTTGGCGAAGAACTCGAGCGCATCGGCTGGAAGGGCGACGAGAAGGTCGGTGACCGCAAGATGCACGCCTTTTTCGAACTGCATATCGAACAGGGCCCGATCCTCGAAGCGAAAGGCAAGGATATCGGTGTGGTCACGCACGGCCAGGGCCTGCGCTGGATCCAATGCACGGTGACCGGCAAGGAAAGTCACACCGGTTCCACGCCCATGGCTATGCGCAAGAATGCCGGGCGCGGGCTTGCCCAGATAACCGAACTGGTTCACGCGATCGCAATGGACAATCAGCCCAATGCAGTCGGCGCCATCGGCCACATCGAGGTCTATCCCAATTCTCGCAACATCATCCCAGGAAAGGCCATGTTCACCGTCGACTTCCGTTCGCACGAGTTGGACCGGCTCGAAGCGATGGTCGCACGCTTGCAGTCGGAGGCTCCGAAATTGTGCGAGGGCCTGGGGGTGTCGTTCGAAAGCGAGATTGTCGGCGCCTTCGACCCACCCGCTTTCGATGAGAACTGCGTTGTTGCAATTCGCAATGCTGCCGAGCGCCTCGGTTATTCCCACATGAACATCATCTCGGGCGCAGGTCACGATGCCTGTTGGGTCAACAGAGTGGCCCCGACCGCCATGGTGATGTGCCCATGCGTCGACGGCCTGTCTCACAACGAGGCCGAAGAGATATCCAAGGAGTGGAGCACCGCCGGCGCGAACGTCCTGTTCCACGCGGTCGTCGAAACAGCAGAGATTGTCGGTTAAAGCGGGAGGCTGAAATGACCACCACCATCAAGAACGGAGCCATTGTCACCGCCGATCTGACTTACAAGGCCGATGTCCAGGTCGAGAATGGTGTCATTTCGGCCATCGGTCCAAACCTCGCGGGCGGAACAGAACTCGATGCCACGGGTTGTTACGTGATGCCCGGCGGCATTGATCCTCACACCCACTTGGAAATGCCCTTCATGGGCACCTACTCATCGGACGATTTCGAAAGTGGCACCCGTGCGGCGCTTTCCGGCGGCACCACGATGGTCGTTGATTTTGCGCTGCCCTCTCCGGAGCAGTCGCTGCTCGAAGCCATCCAGATGTGGGACAACAAATCGGGTCGCGCCAATTGCGACTATTCCTTCCATATGGCCATCACCTGGTGGGGTGAGCAGGTCTTCAACGAGATGGAAACCGTCGTCCGCGAGAAGGGCATCAACACCTTCAAGCACTTCATGGCCTACAAGGGCGCACTGATGGTGGATGACGACGAAATGTATTCGTCGTTCCAGCGCTGTGCGGAACTCGGCGCACTGCCGCTTGTGCACGCGGAGAATGGCGATGTCGTCGCCCAACTCCAAGCCAAACTACTGGCTGAAGGCAACGACGGCCCGGAGGCACATGCCTATTCGCGGCCGCCTGAAGTGGAAGGCGAAGCTACCAACCGCGCCATCATGATCGCCGACATGGCGGGCGTGCCGCTCTATGTCGTTCACACGTCCTGCGAGCAATCCCATGAGGCTATTCGACGGGCACGCCAGAAGGGCATGCGCGTCTATGGTGAGCCGTTGATCCAGCACCTGACACTCGACGAGGGCGAGTACGCCAATGATGACTGGGACCACGCCGCCCGCCGTGTCATGTCTCCGCCGTTCCGTGACAAACGCCATCAGGATTCGCTTTGGGCCGGGTTGCAGGCCGGCAGCCTCCAGGTGGTGGCGACGGACCATTGCGCGTTTACCACCGACCAGAAGCGCTATGGCGTCGGCGATTTTACCAAGATCCCGAATGGCACCGGCGGCCTGGAAGACCGAATGCCGATGCTTTGGACCTACGGCGTGAGTACCGGTCGCCTGACGATGAACGAATTCGTGGCGGTCACGTCGACGAACATCGCCAAGATCCTCAACGTCTATCCCAAGAAGGGCGCAATGCTTGTTGGAGCGGATGCCGATATTGTCGTTTGGGACCCATCGCGGGAGAAGACGATCTCGGCCGAAAGACAGCAAAGCGCCATCGACTACAACGTGTTCGAAGGCAAGCACGTCAAAGGTCTGCCGCGCTTTACGTTGACGCGAGGACACGTGGCCGTCGAAGAAGGCACGATGAAGAACCAAATCGGCCACGGGGAATTTGTCAAGCGCGAACCCTACCAGGCGGTCAATCGGGCGCTGTCGCAGTGGAAGGAGATTACCGCACCGCGAAAGGTCCAGCGTACGGGCATCCCCGCGAGTGGGGTTTAGGGCAAAACGGATGGCCGACAGTGTCGTTTCAGCGCGCAGTCTATCGCTCACGTTTGAGACGAATGACGGGCCGGTTCACGCACTGTCGGAGGTCGATCTGGTGGTCGAGAAAGGCGAGTTCGTCTCCTTCATCGGTCCATCAGGCTGCGGCAAGACGACGTTTCTCAGAGTTATTGCCGATCTCGAGCGCCCGACAAACGGCGAAATCTCGGTCAACGGCATGACCCCGGACGAAGCGCGCAAAGCCCGCGCCTACGGTTACGTGTTTCAGTCTGCCTCGCTCTATCCCTGGCGGACGATCGAAAAGAACGTTGGATTGCCTCTCGAAATCATGGGCTACGAGCCCGAGGACGCGCGCGCTCGCGTCGCCCGCACACTGGAACTCGTTAATCTGACGGGCTTTGAAAAGAAATACCCCTGGCAGCTTTCCGGTGGGATGCAACAGCGCGCATCCATTGCCCGCGCGCTGGCGTTTGACGCGGATCTATTGCTGATGGATGAGCCGTTCGGGGCGCTGGACGAGATCGTGCGGGACCATCTCAACGAGCAGCTTCTGAAGCTTTGGGAGGCCACCGATAAGACGATCTGTTTCGTCACCCACTCAATTCCCGAAGCCGTCTACCTCTCAACAAAGATTGTCGTGATGTCGCCGCGTCCCGGCCGGGTGACCGATGTGATCGACTCCACACTACCCAAAGAACGACCACTGGAGATTCGCGAGGCACCTGAGTTCCTGAAGATCGCACATCGTGTGCGCGAAGGTCTGCGCGCGGGACACAGCTACGATGAGTAGGAGCGCACGCACGATCCCCATTCTCACAGTCGTCGCGGCGTTGATTGTGATTTGGTACATCGGCGCAGTCTGGATGAACGCGCCGTTCGAACGCGATAAGGCTGAGCGGGCCGGCCAGGAGATCAGCTTTTCGCAACTTGTCTCGAACACAATGGCGCAGGATCGACCGGTTCTGCCTGCACCCCATCAAGTCATTCGAGAGATTTACAAGACTACGGTCGAGAAGAAGATCACCTCGAAGCGATCGCTGATCTATCACGCCTGGGTGACACTCTCTGCCACGTTGCTTGGCTTTGCCATCGGCACCGCACTTGGAATAGCGCTGGCGGTGGGCATCGTGCACAGCCGCGCCATGAGCAAGTCCGTGATGCCGTGGGTCATCACCTCCCAGACCATCCCGATTTTGGCGATTGCGCCGATGATTATTGTTGTTCTCAACGCCATCGGTCTCTCCGGCCTCCTGCCGAAAGCGCTGATCTCTACGTACCTGTCCTTCTTCCCCGTCGTAGTTGGCATGGTGAAGGGCTTGCGCGCGCCCGAAGCTGCACAGCTCGATTTGATGTACACGTACAACGCTTCGACGGCCCAAACGTTGTGGAAACTGCGCTGGCCGTCGTCGATGCCCTATCTCTTCACATCATTGCGGGTTGCCGTCGCAATATCCTTGGTCGGAGCCATCGTCGGTGAACTGCCGACCGGTGCGGTTGCCGGCCTGGGCGCCCGTTTGCTCGCCGGCTCCTACTATGGACAGACCATTCAGATCTGGTCCGCCCTTGTCATGGCCGCGACACTTGCCGCAGTCCTGGTGATGTTGATCGGACTGGCTCACTCCTATGTCCTGCAGCGAATGGGCGAGAAGCCTGCAGGAGCCGCGCAATGACACTCGTGATCGGCGCGCTGTTATTCTGGCTTCTCGCGTGGTGGGTGAACCAAAAACTGGTCTCCATCGAAGTCGGCACAAACGCCCTCCTCGCCAGATCCATCAACGTGGCGGTACCGTTGATTTTCGGTGTGACGCTTCTGGTCCTCTGGGAAGGTATCACGCGCGGTCTCGAAGTTCCCAGCGTGCTGCTGCCACCACCGTCAGCCATCTGGACGCGCATCATCAACTCCCTGCCGACGTTGTGGGCCGACTTCCAGCAAACATTCCTGAAGGCCGTCATTGCCGGCTATATCATCGGCTGCGGTTCAGGCTTCCTGGTTGCACTGGCGATTGACCGATCACCGTTTCTGCAACGCGGGCTATTGCCGCTTGGCAATTTCGTCTCGGCGCTGCCGATCATTGGTGTGGCGCCAATCATGGTCATGTGGTTCGGCTTCGACTGGCCGTCCAAGGCAGCCGTCGTCGTCATCATGACCTTCTTTCCAATGCTGGTGAACACCGTGCAGGGACTTGCTGCCGCGAGCGACATGCAGCGCGATCTGATGCGGACCTATGCCAGTTCCTGGTGGCAGACACTAGTCAAGCTGCGGCTGCCGACAGCGGCGCCGTTCATCTTCAATGCCCTCAAAGTCAATTCCACGCTGGCGCTGATTGGCGCCATCGTAGCAGAGTTCTTCGGCACACCAATTGTCGGCATGGGCTTTCGTATCTCAACCGAGGTCGGGCGCATGAATGTAGATATGGTGTGGGCCGAGATCGCGGTGGCCGCCGTGGCGGGCTCCGCATTCTATGGCGGCGTCGCGTTGATCGAGCGTGCCGTCACTTTCTGGCATCCATCAATCCGGTCGGGTCGGACCTAACATGGAGAAACGAGAATGAAGCGTATTGCATCACTATTGGCGGCAGGCGCCCTGACGTTGACAGCCGCCCAGGCCTGGGCGGCCGACAAAGTCACACTGCAGCTCAAGTGGGTCACCCAGGCCCAGTTTGCGGGCTACTACGTGGCCAAGGACAAGGGTTTTTACAAAGCGGAAAATCTCGATGTCGAGATCAAGCCAGGCGGACCAGACATTGCGCCGGCCCAGGTGCTTGCCGGCGGCGGAGCCGATGTCGTTCTCGATTGGATGCCATCTGCGTTGGCCACTCGCGAAAAAGGCCTGCCGCTGGTCAACATCGCACAACCGTTCAAGTCCTCCGGCATGATGCTGACCTGCCGCAAGGATTCCGGCATCACGAAGCCCGAGGATTTTCGTGGCAAGACGCTGGGTGTCTGGTTTTACGGAAACGAATATCCGTTCCTGTCATGGATGAGCCGGCTCGGAATCAAGACGGATGGTTCGGCCGGTGGCGTCAAGGTTCTGAAGCAAGGCTTCAATGTGGATCCGATCCTCCAAAAGCAGGCCG
>JBPCWB010000630.1:0-7064 GCA_051009955.1 Hyphomicrobiaceae bacterium
TGCTTGAAGAAAACAAGATTTATGCCAAGTCCGTCAGCGAACGCTACCTCGCCTATCGCCGGCTCGAGGTGCTGGAAAAACTGGCGTCCAGCACGAACACCAAATGGGTCCCCTTCAAGGCCCTGGGGACGGTCGGTCAGAGCGTCGCGGTGTTTCGCGAGCCGTCGCCAGCATCGAAGATTGACTAAAACAGCTAGGAACGGTGGAAACGATGAACATAATTTTCAACCAGGACGCCGTCAGTCTGGCCGCATATCAAGCTGTGCTCGCAGTTGTGGGCGTCCTTGTCTTCCTGTGGCTCACCTGGCGCGCAGCCCGCGCCGTTATCGCCCGTGCGCACGCAAGTGCGCCGCTGACGCAGCGTGACGTGCTCGCGGCAGCCTGGCCGTCGCTGGCCTGGGTGGCCGTCATGATCGCCGTCGGAATCGTCTTTACCACCATGCAGGCCTATGGGCCGCGTGTGGCTCTGCCACCGACAAAACTCGAAGCAAACAAGCAGGATGTCGGAGACGGAGTTCGTGATCTGTCGCCCAAGATGCTGACGGATGCAGAGCGCCTGGCCGAGCAGCGCCGGCTGGAGGTGGAGACAAAGTCGAGGGTCGGTCTCGAGTAATAGGAGACAAGAAGATGAGCTTTGGGGTCGTCATACTGTGCTGTGATCGGCCCTACTGCAGCATCTGCGCTTTGGTTCTCGATATCGTGCCGAAGCGGCGCCAGACGGGGTCCGGCGGATGCTGTGAATTTAGACTAGCGCGGCGCGCCACAATCTGCTATCAGCCGCGTTCCGAGATGGTGAGTATTCCGCGGTAGCTCAGCGGTAGAGCAACCGGCTGTTAACCGGTTGGTCGTAGGTTCGAATCCTACCCGCGGAGCCATCAACGCACCCCTAAATAATTGAAATTAAAAGCTAAATCGAACTTTTCAGCAGTCCGATTGGGACCAATCTTTGCGGTTTTGTGCACTATTTGGGACACCAATAGGGGCATCGAACGGGGCATCGGGATCGTGACAGGGCGGAGCATCTGACACTGGTCGGATGGACCTGACATTACCACGGGCGCGTGCCGACGCATTTGGCCGCGTCTGATCCGCGCGGCGTTGTCAGGCGCATCACCCGCAGGCAATCGAAAGGCGATGTGGCCTTGGTGGCTCGACGCACTGATACGCTGTGCTCAACGAACTTTGCGCAAAAACTCTGAGCGACGACGGTGCTGGCATGGGCGCCATCAGATGGTCGCGGATGATATGCTAATGGGCGGTGATGGACCTCGCGCGGATCTCGGTAGCGCCTAATACTGCATCGTCATTGTCGGCCAGCGTTATGATCTGATCACGAAGATTGTGGGCAACAGGATTCCGTGTTCGCGGCATCCGGACATCCTCCTCTCCAACTCACATCGTGACGACCGAACCGGAGGAACGCCAGCTGCTCTTAAAGAGTCGTGTCTGCTGCTACAGTCGACTTAACCGATCATGCCACTACACTGTGGGAGATGAATGAAGTGCGTCTGATATTCCGAGCCACGGCGGCAATCGTGGCGGCGATGGCTTTGATGATCATCTCAGCGAGCGGTGCATTCACACAGCAGGTCAGCCGCCAGGCTGACCGACAATGCCTCGTCTGTCTGGCAAAGACCGCCGCATGTAGCGGAGTACTTGCATGTCGGCGGACTTGCGATCGCGGTGGTGAATTCCGTGAGTGCAAACGAGGTTGCAGAGTTGTGCGATT
This sequence comes from Hyphomicrobiaceae bacterium, assembly GCA_051009955.1. Lineage (GTDB taxonomy): Bacteria > Pseudomonadota > Alphaproteobacteria > Rhizobiales > Hyphomicrobiaceae > Tectiglobus. The sequence goes on from JBPCWB010000630.1 coordinate 1,730, forward strand.
GGCGTGCAAGCAACAATGCTCAGGTCGAGCTGCGTCGTCAAAGAAGGATTGCGAATCAGCCTGCGATAGGACGTCTGGTCGGTGCCGGAAGAGCTGCGAGCCTGTCAAGCACCGTTGCCGTGACGACTGCAGCAAGTCAGCACCGGCAGCCGACTGCAAGGCGACCTGTGGCCCTTGCTGGAGCCGGCTGATTAGTGACTAGTTGTGAGTTATCAGGACGTTGTCCATTCGGTCCGGACGAGCGAAGCTGATGTTGCGACACGTCAGTGACTCTCTGGAGGGCCGCGTCACGTTCATGTCCGAGCAGGTTCCTTTGTATCGGACTATTTGGCGCGGCTCTTTCTTTGCCCTTTGCTTTTGAAATGTCGTCAGCTGCTGTATCACTCAACCATACGATAGATAAACCGAATCCGTGACATCATCTTCCATTTGCCCTCAGACATGACCGGCTATCGGAGACACATGAGAGCCTTTAAAGACAAGAATCTGGTAGAGCGACTGCAGAATGCCGCGCAAGCCAAGCAAGCCCTTCTTGAGAAGTTCAAGGCACGACCTGGACCTGATGATCCAATCGTCAAAGAACGCCGCGCAAAAAGACAGGCAATCGCCGCCGCGCGCGAGGCTAGGGCTCGGGAGCGCGAGTCTGCCAAAATTCGCGCGGAGCAAGAGCGCGCCGAACTTGAAGCTCGTGAAGAGGCTGAGCAGGCAGCCATTCGTGAGCGCGAGCTCCAAGACCATATGGCGCATGAAGCCGAGCAAAAAGCGCTCCGCGACGCCCGATACGCTGCGCGCAAAAAGCGGAAAAAGTAGATCAACAATCCTGGCACTTGCCGATTGTTCTTGAACCTGCCTGACTCGACAGTCGGCGTTGCGGCGGCGTCACATGGGCAACCGCGCTTGGGTTGCTGAAGTAAGTTCCGTCGCCGCTGCCGGGCGAGATCCCGCTGGACGCCGACTGCTTAACAATATCTGCAGGTTACACTACTCGGTCGTCGCCCGAGGTGATGCGACATTCAGGTTTCATCTGTCAGATCAAATGTGCACCGATAACGATGTGGCGGATCGGTGATTTGTCGGCTTGGGGACATTTCGTCGATGGCAGTTCCAGATGATCAGACAGCGGGTGTCAAATACATCACCTGTCCCGCAGCCGCGACCATCTCCGATGTAGGATTGCGCTGACATTTTGGTTTGTCTTGCGCAATGTCAGCGTTCGTCTCTTGATGGCCCCGGGCAGAGAGGCTCGCATTGAGCCCTCTTGGTCCGGAGCTGAAGCGAGTTCAACGACATCTTCCCACCCAATTCACGCGGTCAAGTGGAAAGTTGCTGACGCTTCGTGCTGCCGGCGCTCAAACAGTCCGGGGGATCATACCATGCGGTTCTTGACCACTATTCGAACAGCTTTCCTTGCATCACTGGTCTTGGTTTTCTCATTCTCCGTTAGTTACGCCGACAGTGGATACGTGAGGCTCACGATCTACAAGGCCGGGTGGGTCATTGGCGGATCAGGTGGGGGTGGTACGCTCACCTTCCGTGGCCGGACTTATCGGCTGTCTACAGGCGGACTGGATTACGGTCTGGTGTTCGGCGGCTCGAAAACTGTGCTGCGCGGTCGGGTGAGGAACATAAGAAGGCCTTCAGATGTTGCGGGCGTCTATGCGGCCGGCGGTGCCGGTCTTGCGGTCGGTGCCGGCGCACGAGCAATCGTGTTGACCAACCAGAAAGGCGCCATTCTGGAGTTGGCTGGCGAACAGGTCGGGCTAATGGCGAACTTGGATTTGAGTGGTTTGGCCATCTCGTTGGACTAACGCGCACACGGCTCGACCTCTGAGGGCAGGTCGGACCTCCCAGATCCGGCCACGCCGCCGAAGCGTGACCCGATAGTCGTTCGGTACACTTTGCTGAACCAGAAATTCTGATTTTGCCTACGCTGGGCTCGCCAAGCGCATGGTGGAGGATGGAATCATGCCCGATGTGGCCAGACCATCCGTGGCAAGAACCGACCCGTTCGGCGTGCGTAGTTCACATATCGCGCGCCAAATCGCTCAACCAGGTTCTCTTCTTCTTTTCGACAACGGACCACCAGCAGTGCGAACGCGAGTGTGCCACTCACGAAGATAAAGACGTTGGCCGAAACGAGCCCGTTGGCGACAGCGGCAAGTGCGGCCGATGTATAGAAGGGATGCCGGACCCACCGGTAGGGGCCGCTGGTGATTAATGTATGATCGCGCCGTGTCACGACGGTATCGGTCAGGTTTCTGCCAAGGTGGGCCATCGACCAGATCATCAAGATACCCGAGATCACACCAAATGGGACTCCGGTCCATCTGAGCCAAGCAGGAAGCGGCACCGCTGACCAGGCCATGGTTGGCGGGTGGACAACAAAGACGATCAAAGCGGCGATCGCAGCGAGTCCGCAGAGCCGCAATGCAATCATGACGAAGGCACCTTCCTGCCGCCGATCAAGTCGTTCGCCCAAAGCCTGTGACTTCACGCGCCAGTAAATGGCCGGAGGAAATATCAGCACCATTCCGGCAAGGAGAATAAGGCGGAAGACGTTATCGATTGCCATTTGTTCAACGTTCAGCGTCATTTCATAGAGCAACCGGCCGGATTGCAGGATGTCACAAGCTTCGCAGCACCGAACGTCGCGCATAATCTCCGTCTTGGAAAGAAGTGCCGGCACTCCCAATATCACACGACATCCCTGGCAAACGTCTCAAGCTGGCCATTCGCGTCTGACCCCAAGATAGCGATGCCCGAACTTCCCCGAAAGCCGAAGTTAATTCACGTCAAGTGTCTGGGAAAGGCTTCTTTCCGCGGCAACGATCGCAACCTGAATGGGCCGAGACCCGTGGCTTCCGGCCAGACGAGGTTCGCTCGCGTGGCCAGCTTCGCCACGCAATCGAGCGTGACCGATCCTGCATTGCGGGTCTCGGCCGCGCAAATCTCACTTGTACAAACTCTCGATATCCGGCATCCATCTCGCCTACGGTCGGGCACACTTTCATTCAGGTGAAAAGAGAGTGAGGAAGCATGCACGAACGCGTCGATCTGAGTAGGCAAGTGGGTGTCATCAGTGGCGCCGGACGCGGGATCGGCCGGGCAATAGCCATTGCGTACGCCACGGCCGGCATGCGTGTCGTCTGCGCTGCGCGCAGTTCCGATCAGGTCGAGGAGACAGCCGCCGCCATCAGTCGGGCCGGAGGCCAGGCAACGGCTCACGTATGCGATGTAACGGACCCAAGCCAAGTCGAAGCCCTGTTTGATGTCGCCGCGCAGACATATGGTGGCACTGATCTTGTCCTCGTCAATGCCGGCACTGCAGGCGAACGTTGCACAATCGAAGGGAGCGATATGAGCGCATGGCGCCAGACCATCGAACTCAACCTGATCGCCGCTTATACGCAGGTTCGCGCTGCCATCCCACATCTGCGCACCCAAGGCGGCGGCAAGATCCTGTTCATGGGTTCCGGCGTCGGTCGGAACGCGATGGAAGAAACGAGTTCCTATGCCTGTAGCAAGGCCGGAGTCGCGATGTTATGCCGGGTGCTCGCCCGTGAACTACGTAATGACGCTATCGCAGTGAACGAGATCATTCCCGGTCCTGTCCGCACGCAAATGACCGGCGTACCGCAGGAGCGTGAAGTGGATGACTCGAAGGGCGCAGATATTCTGAGCGTGGCCGGAGAGTGGATCAAGAATCCGCCGGATGTCGCGCCGCTGGCACTGTTCCTCGCAAGTCTGCCGAATGATGGTCCTACCGGTCAGTCATACAGCCTGACAGGCCGCGACCTGGGCCGGATCTAGGGTGTTGTCCAGGCTTGCTGGCGAAGCAGGGTCAGAAGCGCAACTCTACTTCGCGGGCCTCAGCCAACGAGCGTTCGGCGGCCAGGCAAACGGCGACTGCCTTGCGTGCCTCCCGGCCCGATACGAGCGGCTGACGCGCCCGAAACGCGTCGACTGCGAGGCGGAGTTGTTCTTCGAGTTCAAAGACCTCGCCTGATTTCTTGATTGGCACGACCTCTGGATCGTTTTGGGAACCGCGTTTGACTTTCAGCTCGAAACTCGGCTCGTAGGTTCGATCCATCACACCCGACCAAAAGGTCCGCACCGAGCCGTCCCCGCCGACGATCTCCAGGACGAAATGATTTTCGAAGCCGCCCAAACTCTGCGTGATGCATGCGTATAGCTCATCCGGAAACCGTAGCAACACGGTGAGATTTTGGTGGAGGCCCCGGTGTTCCGGTTGGCCATTAGCGAAGGCGCGAACAGAAATCGGATCACCCCATTTCTCGAAGTACCAGATCATCAGATCAAAAAAGTGCACCGGCTCTTCCAACAGCCACGAGCCAACCTGGTCGGGCGCATAGCGCCAACCTTCAGCGCCGGTGCGGAACGGAAAGCGGAACAGACTGAAGTTGGCGTAGCGCGGGACACCGATTTCACCACGATCCAAAATTCCCTTGATTGCACCCCATTGCGCCGAAAGGCGAAGCTCGTGACCGACAGTGAGAACTCTGCCGTTGTCGTCAGCGGCCTTGATCAAACGATCGCAATCCTCAAGCGAGGTGGCCATCGGCTTCTCCAACAGAACATCCTTGCCCGCCTCCAGCGCAGCCACACCGATTTCAGCATGCAAGCTGTTGGGAACGACAATGTCGACAGCATCGATGTCGGAGTTCACGAGGTCGCGCCATTCACGATGGATGACCGCGTCTGGATAGGTCGCTGCGGCTTCCTGAGCCGACTCCGGGCCGCGGCTACAGATCGCGGATAAGACCATGCCCTCCGCCGCAGCAATGGACCGCGCGTGAAGGCGCCCCCAAGCGCCGAAACCGATCAACCCCATCCGCATGCTCGACCCCTTCAACCGCTGAAATGCAAGAAACGATAGCGGTTGCGCGCTGCCTCAGCAAACGGCGTTCACTTGACAGTACGGTTCACTGAACGCGTATACTGGCAATCGCAGGCGCAATAATGAAACTCGATGTGTGCGGCCAGACGACGGGGTGTTCGCCGTCGCGGAGACAACTGATGCCGGATGTTTTGGAACGGCTGGAAACGCTGGTCGGTCAAGTTAATCACGTCGTACTGGAACTATTCAAATGGCTGCTGATCGCAATTCTCGCGATCATGACCGGAATTGTCGTCACATCAGTCTTCTTCCGATATGTCCTGAATGATGCGCTGCCCTGGTCGGAGGAAATCGCGAAATTCTTCATGGTTTGGCTGACGTTTCTGGCTGCGCCCGTGGGTTTGAGCAGAGGCGCGCACGTCGCCATCGAAGCCGTATCGGCTCGTCTGTCAGGCCGAGTGCATCATATGCTTCAAG
>JBPCWB010000631.1:0-3214 GCA_051009955.1 Hyphomicrobiaceae bacterium
CCCAACGCCATATCGGAACCGGGCCTGCACGCCAGCCATTTGTCGGCTTTGCTCGCAGTGACTGTGTAGCGCGGATCGATAACCACCATGCGGGCGCGGCTTTTGATCCGCCAGTCGTTGATCTGGCCGAAATAGACGGGCCGAGTTTCGGCCTGGTTGTCGCCAATGTAGACGTACAGTTCGGCGCTGCCGAGGTCGGTTTGCGTGTAGCTGTTACCGCAACCGCTATTGCCTTGAGTCAGCGCAAAAGCAAGGTTTTTTCCCGCCGAGCAATAGGGTTCCGTGCTTTCGACATTAGGCGTTCCCCAAAGCTGGGTAAAAAGCCTGATGTATCCCTTGTTGGTGAGAATACCGGTTCGTGTGCCCGAGAAAATACCGAGCGTTTCCGATCCATGTGCGTCACGGAGGTCCGCTAGTTTGCCGGCAATCTCGTCAAGTGCCTGATCCCAAGAGATCGGCTTGAATTGGCCGCTGCCTTTGGGGCCGTCTCGCTTCAAGGGTTGCGTCAGGCGATCCTCACTTGCGTAGAGTTGGACAGTCATCTGCGACTTTGGGCAGACCTTGCCCTTCAAAAGCGGATCCTCCTCGTTGCCCGTGATGCCGACTAGCTTGTCGCCCTTGAAGTGGAATTTGGTCGAGCAGCTGTTAAAGCAGATATTGCAGCCGCCGGGCTCGACACGGTCTGGCGTGCGCTCCTCCCGCGGATGTCTGTACGGATAAGCGGCCGCGTCCTCACCGATGTGGCGACGCGCGACGGGATCATCGATCAATGCGGGCAGCGTGCGCTCCTCGATAATCGTCCGCGCGCCATCGTTGGTTGGATTGGTCCGATCGAGATAAACGGTCGCCGGCCCCATGAGGAACGAGTCATGATCGCGAATGACACGGCTCTCCTCGGTAGCATAGGCGAGGTGATCCTCCCGCCGTCCGAATGTGATCGCGTAACCGGGACACACGCTTGCGCAGGCCGTTGTTTGTCCAGCATTCCTGCGGTCGGTACACAGATCACATTTAACGGAATGATGGTCCTGCGCGTCGTAGCCCATAGCACCATACGGGCAGGCGACGATGCATTCGCCGCACCCGGTGCACCGGTCCTCGTTCACCGAGACAACCCCGGTCGTCGCGTCTTTGGTGATGGCTTTGGGATTGACGGGACAGGCCCGCAAACAGGCGGGTCGCTCACAGTGCTGGCAGGCAACGGTAAGGAAGTCGAGTGCCGGCCGGTCGAGATCACCCAGCCAGAGTACCCGGTTGCGGTACTCACCCGGGCCGAGCCCATGCTCCTGCTTGCAGGCGGCCTCGCAGCTCTTGCAGCCGATGCACCGTTCGAGGTCAATCATCAGTGCGAGTCGCTCGGACCGATCGGGAGGCGGGGCGTCCGAAGACAGAGTCACGGCGGCTCTCCTTGTCTCAGAAATCCCATGCCGTCAGATGCCACCAGGTGATTGGTCCGCCTTCGGCGACATAGCCCGCGAAGAACGTCACCATGGCGACATGGATAAGAAGGCCAACGATGAAGATTGCAGCCAATACTAGATGAAGCGGACGCCACCAGGCCTGCGCCGGCCCAACGGAGGCGCGCGCGCCGATCAATCGCTGCTCCTTTCGGGCCAACTGCAGGTATGCAATGGAATCGCCTGGCCGCCGCAAGAGGTGAGCAAGCGTGACTGAGAAAGTCGCCTCGTGTGCCGCCGGATCGAGGCGCGTCAGCACGTCGACTTTCTTGTCGATGATCCCTCTTAGTGCGGCATGTCTGCCGACATTTGGTGTTGCAAAACCAGCCAGTTTGGTGCCGAACGTGTCCGCCATCGTGCGCGAGGCCCGCACGCGCGCCCAAATCCCGAGCGCCATCAATGCCAGCAGACCAAGCAACAGGAGCGCGGGAGGTCGATCGAGTTTACCGGTCGTATGGATCGCCACCAATACGAAGCCGACATTACCGCACACGACGTGTGCAACGAACCAGCCGACCGGCGAGCCGCCGCGCCCCGTGCGCTTCACCAGAACGAACGCGCCTGCCACCAGCAGCAGGAGTGTTCCTGTAACGCCGAGCAGATAGACGACCGGGCGCCCCGGCTTGTGCATGATGTCCGGTAGAAAGGGCAGGATCAAAAAGTAAACGGCTAACAGCCCGATCATCAGGGTCGAAGCGGCGATCAGCCTTCCATTCGGCACATCTGGCCGCCGCTGCGTATGTCGCGGCACGTCAGCACGCACCGCGGCTTCTCGTGGAACTGATGACACGTCCGGGGACCTCGGAAACAATGAGAACGACACACGTGGGCAATATAGCGGAAATTAGATCCTGATGGCCTGCGCCTCCTGCAGGAAGCGCCGGTTCACGGCGCCTTCCGGTCTGAGCGCTAATCGTTCGTTGGCAAGTGACAGCGCCACATCGCGTTGGCCTGCGCGGATTGCCGCCTCGGTTAGTGTCCACTCTACAAGATCGCGCTGCGCTATGCTGCCGCCCATGCGCCACAGGTCGGCCTGGGCACGCAGCAGGCTGTCGACGGCTGTGGCATAGTCTCGCTCGACGAAGCTGGCCATCGCCTCAGCGACGGGGATTGCGACGTCACGATAGGCGGGCACGAGTTCGCCGCCCGCCGCGGCCGACCGCTTCATGCCGTCGAGTACCGTCTTGTAGGCATCCCTGTCGCCGGCGCGCAGCGCAGCCATTGCAGCATGGATCTCATTGAACGGGCTCGACATGCCGTTGAGCTGCTGCTGCCAAAGTGCGAGCTGACGGTGCCAGCGGTCACCCGACTCGCAACCGAGTGACTCGAGCCGCCAGAGCAGCGAGGTGGCATTGCAGAGCTGCGTGCCGACAGGGCGCATTGCTGGTAGGATTTCGTCATCGTACAGCGCGAGCGCTTTTTCGAGTTGGCCGAGTTCGATATGGAACAGGGCCTTGTGCCACCAGATGTGAACGCGATTGTTGCACTTGGGGTCGGACCAATAGGGTAAGCGGCTAATCATCCAATCAATTCCGTCGGCCGGCCGGCCGGTCATCTCGAGCACATGGGAGACAGCGTGATGCGGCCAGTAACCGAAGGGCTCGCGTTCTGCGGCGGCACGTGAGACGTCCTCAGCGCGGACATAGTCGCCCAGTTCCTCCAATCCGAAGCCGTAGAAGGACAGCATGATCCCGTAACCGGCTTGCTCATTCGACCAGAATGGCAGTGCCCGAGCGGAGCGAGCCGCCACGCGATGG
>JBPCWB010000632.1:0-4382 GCA_051009955.1 Hyphomicrobiaceae bacterium
AGCGTCGCGTAGAGAACCGTCGTGCCGATATTGGCCCCGACGTCGAGGTACACGCCATTGGGCCTCAGCCGTCCAGCCGAGGCAACGTGCGCAATCGCGGCTTTCAAGTCGTCGCGCTGCCAGGCGCAGCCACTCATCAAAGTGAAAGCAATCTTGTCGTCACGCGGGTCGACAAGGATTTCATGGTCGTCGAACGGCACCAGACAAAGTAGGCCGGCAGCGAGATGTTCTTCAAAGAGATGGTTCAGCGCAATGCGCCGGAAGCGTGAATCTTGGGCCGCGAGGTGCATCGCCGCTCGCTTGAGGCGCGAAGACAGACGGCGTCGACGTCGGCCGGGTCCGTCATCGCCTCGCCATCTCATCGCCGTTGCTCCGTCGCTAGATAATAATTGTCACGTTGGGCCGACAGTTAAGCATCGTACGGTGGCAATGCGAGCCCCACTCGCTCAACTCTTATCAAAGACCAGGCATCGTGGCTGTGTCTTGCATTGTGACCGCACGAGTGCGGCTCGCCTGCACGCGGCCTTGGACATCTGAGCGTGAGACAAATGAGAACGGGTTAGATCTGTCAACCTATTGGGCCGAGCCGGCGGCGGCATTGAGGCGTCGGTTGTGTTCTCGGATACGCTGGTAACGATTTCGCTGAAGCTCGTCTGCCGCTGCGACGGCGTCAGACTTCTGCGCTGAACCTCCAAATAGCGACGGCACAGTCGGCAGACTGAACAACGACGCAGACGTCGCTTGTTCGCCCTCGGCCGTTGGAGCAGGCTTCGGGGCCGGCTGCGCAGCCACTGCAGGGGGCGATGGTGCAACCAGTTGCGGATCAGGGGCGATCCAAGCCCTGCCGGGTGCCTGACCGGGCGGCCGAGTGATATTGACCGGCGCCACTTGTTGGGTGATCGAAGACCACTTCGGAACGGCTTTGGGGGGATTGTTCGACCGTTTCGGCTGCACGGTCGCAGTGGTCGTTGTGAAATTGGCTGTGGCGGGTTGGGCTGCACTCTGCCATGGGCGGCCAACGGGTTTGGCGGGTCGTGCTGCGATTGCGGCGCGGGGCGCAGGACGGGACGCACGGTTGCGCTGGGTGGCACCAGTGACAATCTTCGGCGGCCCGAAGTGGATCGCGCTGGCGCTCTGATGGTTCTGAGAAGCAGTACGTTGTGCCTCGGTTCGCCACGCTGGCATCCCTGCAATCGGTGGTGATTTGGTCGCCTGTTGCTCGCGCTGCCGGTTCTGCAGCGACTGGTTAGCAGTTTGTTCGATGCCTTCAGGCAACCGGGCCGCCGGTGTGATCGGTTGTGCAACCTTATGCGGGTATGTCCGCTGTGGTTCGGGTTTGACTGTCGGCGGTTTGCTGGTTGGAGCAGGTTGTGCCGCGCGTCGTATGGATTGCTTCGCTGGCGCGACGCCCAGGCTGTCGTACGCCAAAGCGCGTTGGATTTCTGCCTCGCGCTGTAGACTTGGCGGCAACAATTTTGTCCACAACGCCGATGTCAGGTCCGAAATTGCTGCGGCGCGATTGTTCGTCAGAAGCCGGGCGCGGCCCCTCATATAGAGCGCCCGTGCAGTTTCACGCGGATTCAAGCGTTGGGCTTTGAAGGCCGCATTGAGTTTGTCGATCGCCTTTTGCGGTTTACCTGTCTGCAGCAACTTGTTGGCGGCAGCGAGGTCCTCGTTGGCCTGGGCCTGTGGTGCCGAAACGATCCCTCCGGCGAGGCCCAAAACGCACACCAGAACCAGAACGGGTCGGGGCGCATAACGGCTGGACCGCAGGCTTGTTGTTGGTCGCATCACGACAGCTCCAGGCATTGAAGAACCGAATCAGTCCGGCGTTGCAGGAGTTTACTCCGGTTCACCGGTCTGCGCTGGTTGTGCGAGTCTGAGGTGATGGATCTCCACTGTTTTGTCGGACTGTATCGAATGCCGGTCCGGGATCATGATCGCTTGAGGTTCTTTTCGATGAAGATGCGTGCCGGGACGAGGCGACACTTCGAGGCCAAACCATCCCACACGCCGCCGCGCTCCACGCATTTGTTCATCATGGCCCAACGGTGGTTCTGCCAGACAAGCAGGCTGGCCAAAATGACAACAGCAATCCCGGCTGTAACGAAGCGATTCATCGGATCAGGGCAAAGCGTGCATGGTGAAAGTGCGGAACGGATCGAAGTTCAGCGCATATGTACATCGTGATAGGTCGGCGGACCAGTGTAGTGGGCCGATGTGTTTCGGGCGTGGAAAACCGCCCGCGCGACGGAACGCGCAAGGCAGTCTGCGGCGAGCTGTCCAATCTCAGTTATCTGCAGCATGGGGTCGGTAATCGGCCTCTCCTGCGTTGCGACGGCAAAGACTGTATCACCATCCATCGCGGCGTGTGCCGGGCGTACGGCAACAGCCAGGCCGTTATCGGCCATGATGGCAAGCCGCTTTGCTTGCGGTTTGGTTAAGACGGCGTCAGTCGCCACGACGGCCACCGTCGTGGAGGGCGGGGTGCCGCCCTTGACCTGGAGTCCTAGTGCTTCGGCCGAAATCTGGTTGGGCAGGCCATGCCCGCCGAATTCTGAATCCCGCTCCACGTGCGCTGCCCAGAAATGCGGCCCTTCTCCAATTGTGACCGAGCCGATAGCATTGACAGCGGCAATCGCGGCAACTCGGATACCATCTCGCGTCGTTGCGCTGGCCGATCCCAACCCGCCACGCAGGGTTGCCGTCGTGGCGCCGTAGCCCGCACCGACACTGCCCAGGTCGAAAGAACCGGACCGGGCCGCCGCACAGGCGTCCCAACCCATGTCCCAGTAGGGCGGTTTGCGCGCCCAATTCTTGTTGCCGCCGTTGAGAAGGTCGAACGTTATGGCCTGCGACACGATGGGGATTACAGCGTCAGAGAACCTTAGGCCGATGCCGTGTTCCCACAGGAAGTTAACGGCGCCACCAGCAGCGTCGAGACCGAACAATGACCCGCCGGAGAGCAAAATGGCGTGAACGCCCTGAACTGACATTTCGGGTCGCAGAAGATCGGTGTCGCGCGTGCCGGGTGCGCCGCCGCGGGTGGTCGCGGATGCGACGGTTTCGCGATCGAAGACAATCGCCGTGACGCCCGAGATGACATCATCGTCGTGGACGTTGCCAACCCGGATCCCGGCGATATCGGTAATTAGGTTGAGATCCGCCAATAGACCGCTCCTTCCGCGGCGCACCATCCATTTTGTTGCGCCGCACGCTGACCAACCTTAATATTGCGCACGAGCATTACGTGCTTGCGACTTGGCGCCGCAATCATAATATAGCTGTGCACAATCGATTCGGCGTGCAGGCGCGCAACAGCTATTTAGCCGTCCGAATCAGTGCTCGCTAGACGGAGGTAAACGCGTTCGTTCGATTTGTTGAGTCCGGTTTAGAGCAATCGCAATGACTGTAGCCTAGGGTGATGGAACGAGTTTCATTTGCACGGAGGCCGCCGGCTAACGGCACCGCTGGAGAGATGGACATGACACCTGCGGAAACGCGCGAAGAGGTCAGAACATTGGTGTCACGGGTCGAACAAATCAATGATCCGTGTCGCGGCATGGAATTGGTCCGCGAGCGCATTTGCGAACTGAACCAGTCGGGTCGCATCGTGCCGGAAGAGCTGCGATGGATCGAACGGCGCCTCATGATTTCATGCGACGAGGCTGCTCTCGGTCATTGAGTCGCGCGGGCGTCTCGGCAGCTTGTCACGGCTGTCGGCGCAGATGTTCTGACCAAGCGGCCCTACAGCATGTTGTGCGAGCCATCACAGTACGGATTTTCATCAGTTTGCTTGCAACCGCAAAGGTTGAATGTGCCGCTTGCCTCGGCCTTAAACCGGACCGGCTCGATTCCCGTTCCTTGGTGCGAACCATCGCAAAAAGGCTGGCGTTTTGATCGGCCGCAGGCACACCAGAAGTAGCCGCGGCCCTCTTCCAGCTCAACCTGGTAAGGACCATTTTGAGCGCTTACCGACTCTTCTGCCATCAACCTCTCCTCATTCCACCAGTTCTATGACACGCCTAATTTGTTTGAGACGAATAGGAACCGTCCGGCCGTCACATTTAGCTATTTTCCCATAAGTCCATGAGTTGTTGTATCGAAATCCTGCTGGACCAACGCGCCGTTTGAGAAGCAGAATTGGATCCATGTCAGCTCAACAGGCTCTAAAATAGAAGCGGCCGATCTGTCCAGGGGGCTGTTGCTCGGTCGGTTTTGGTTGTGTGCCCCCTGAAAATTCCCGGATCGGAGCATGACATGCCGGTTAGCCCTCGTGGGCCGTTTAGGTTTGCTGATTCGCGGTAAGAATAGGGACGATCGAAATCGGGCGGCTTGGCCTCGTCTGCTAAGGGGTGGGGCTCACGCCCGATCACGTTGCC
>JBPCWB010000633.1:0-2557 GCA_051009955.1 Hyphomicrobiaceae bacterium
CGGACGGCGTTGGCCATCGTCTGGCGATGCCGGAATAGATCTGAAAGCGGCGGCTCCATGAGCGGCTTGGCGTTTGCCGCCGTGACTTCGATGAAATATCCGAGGATGTTGTTGTGTCGAACCTTGAGGGATTTCACGGTCGAAGTTTCCGCGTACTTCGCCTCGAGCCCAGCCATCACTTTGCGGCTGTCATCGCGCAAGGCGCGGGCATCATCCAACCCGGCATCATATCCGGCGCGCACGAAGCCGCCGTCGCGGCGCAATGCGGGCGGTTCGTCCACCAACGCTCGGGCGAGGCTCTCCGCCAGTTCCCGTGGCGGCGCCTCAAGGCCTTCGACGATCGATGAGAGTTCGGACGGCAGGCCCATCGGGCCGGCGGCGTCGCGAATACGTGCCGCGCTCTGTCCGGCCAGCAGGATCGCGTCGCGAACGGCGGCCAGGTCTCGCGGTCCGCCGCGCTGCAGACTAAGGCGCGAGATCGAGCGTGCGACGTCCGGCGCGCCACGCAGATCCCGTCGGCTGTCCTCGCGCAGATCGCGTGCCTCGACCAAGAACGTAACCGCTTCCAGGCGGGCTGTAATCGCCGGCAGGCTGCGCAACGGACTGGAAATCCGGCCGGCAAGCTCACGGGCGCCGGGCCCGGTAACCGTACGGTCAATGGCACTCAGCAGGCTGCCTTGCGCGTCACCGCTGGTCGAGCGCAGCAATTCGAGGCTTGCACGGCTGGCGGCATCGATCATCATCGTGGCGCCGCGGCCCGACCTGCGCGGCGGCCGCAGCGTCGGGCGCTGACCGATTTGTGTGAGTTCGACATACTTCAACAAGCCGCCGATGGCCGCCTTTTCGCTCCGATCAAACTCGCCAAAGGCACCGAGATCGCTGACGCCAAGGTAGTCGCACAATGACCGTTCACCGGCGAGGCTATCGAACGTGGCCTTAGGCACCGGTGTCAGCGCAGCTGAGATAACGGCTGCAGTTCGCGCAACCTCGACGCGGCCGAGAACGTCATCGGTTGCGATGATTTCCCCTGGCAACAAGCGCATCAGTTCACCGGAGAGATCGGCGCCGTCGACGATGCCAACCTCGAACTCACCGGTGGAGATATCGAGTGAGGCCAACGCGAACTCCGCGATCTCGCCGGGACGCCCAAATACCGCCGTCAGATAGTTTCGCGATTTGGCGTCAAGCAGGGCCTCTTCGGTAAGCGTTCCGGGCGTCACCAGCCGCACGACATCGCGTCGGACAACGGCTTTCGAGCCACGCTTTCGTGCTTCGGCAGGGTCTTCCAGTTGCTCGCACACGGCGACCCGATAGCCCTGTCGGATCAGGCGTTGCAGGTATTCGTCGGCGCGCACAACCGGGACGCCGCACATCGGAATGTCTTCGCCAAGATGCTTGCCGCGTTTCGTCAATACGATGCTGAGAGCTTCGGCCGCGATGACGGCGTCGTTGAAGAACAACTCGTAAAAGTCGCCCATGCGATACCAAAGCAGGCTGTCGGGGTTGGCTGCCTTGATTTCGAGATACTGCGCCATGGATGGTGTGACGCCGGCAGTGGCCTGCGCGGTGTGCTCACTCTGAGCCTTTTTCTTGTTCGAGCGCGCCATTCCGGATCCAGGCGTTGGTCTCAAGGACTGCCGTCAGAAGCGTGGCATGTAGCGCACGTCGCGGCGAGAGTTAAGAGATTGCTCGACTGTTCAACACTTTGATTGACAGGAAAAGCTGACGATTAGCCCTTGGCCTATCGTTCGACACGGGTCCGCAGCCCGATGGCAAACGGCAGCAACGCAATCGATGTGATGACAGCGGCCGCCAAAAACGGGGCGCCGGGGAGATAAAACGGTGCGGCATCGCTGGCGAAATAGCCGAACAGCTGGGTCATGAGGAGGGGTGAAATGATTAGCGTGATTGCTGTGACGCTCGACATTACGCCTTGCAGCTCACCTTGTGCGTCGTCCGCGATGCGGTTGGCCATCAGTGCCGTGAGGGCCGGGGTCAAAATAGCGCTCAGCGCCGTCAGCGGCAGTATGACGTAGATCATCCATCCCTGTGTGGCGAACGCCAGAGCGGTCAGACTGATGATGTTGAAAGCAAATCCGACGTAGGCCGTTCGCACCTCGCCGATCGCGGGTATCAGGACGCGAATCAGCCAGCCTTGTACGATTACGAAGCCGACACCGACAGCCGCCAGCGAGAGGCCGACTTCGGCACTCGACCAGCCGAAAGCCTGTTTGGTGTAGAACGCCCAGATCGCCGGATAGGAGTAATGCGCGATATCGAACAGGAAGAGCGCAACGAGAAGCCAGGCAACCGTCGGGACCTTGCGCAACTGCTTCACGGCCCCGAAGGGGTTGGCGCGGCGCCAGTCGAAAGCGCGTCTGAGTTCCGGCCTGAGCGACTCCGGCAACACAAAGGCGCCGTAACAAAGGTTCAAAAACGCCAGGCCTGCAGCGGCATAGAACGGCGCCCGCGTGCCGAACTCGGCAACGAGCCCGCCGATCACGGGGCCGATCACAAATCCAACGCCAAAACCTGCGCCCAGCAGTCCGAAGTTTTT
>JBPCWB010000634.1:0-3267 GCA_051009955.1 Hyphomicrobiaceae bacterium
TCACCTTCCCGGCCGGCGCCTATATCTGCGAAGTCGAGATCGATCCGGCGACGGGCGAAACACAAGTTGTACAGTTCGTCGCTGCAGACGACTTCGGCGTCATCGTCAATCCGAATGTCGTGGAAGGTCAGGTCCACGGCGGCATCGCGCAAGGGCTAGGTCAAGCGATGTTGGAGGGCGCGGTCTATGACGACGACGGTCAGCTGCAAACCGCCAGCTATATGGATTATACAATGCCACGGGCTGACGACGTGCCGTTCTTCAATGTCTCGCACCATTCCACGCCATGCCCGAACAACCCGTTGGGTATGAAAGGTTGCGGTGAGGCCGGTGCGATCGGTTCGCCCCCGGCATTCATTAACGCGGTCACGGACGCGATCGGCAACAACGATCTCAGCATGCCGGCTTCCGCCGAAGTCGTATGGCGTGCACATCAGGCCGCAGCCACAAAACAAGCTGCCGAATAAGCACAGGCCAAAGGCGCCGAGATGCCTCGGCGCCGACGCCGGTGTCACATGATCAAAGAGGATCAATCGATATGTACGAATTCAACTATGCCCGTCCAGCATCCGTGAGCGAAGCGGTTAGCGCGCTTGGCAGCGGCGACGATGCGACGTTGCTTGCCGGTGGTCAGACTTTGCTGCCGACTTTGAAACAGCGTCTTGCCCAACCTGCTTCGGTCGTTGACCTGGGCGGGATCAGTGAGCTGAGATCCATTCGCAAGGACGGCGCGACACTCGTGATCGGCGCCATGGTGACGCACGCGGAAGTGGCAGGAAATGCCGATGTTGCTGCAACCATTCCCGCTTTGGCCAAGCTTGCCGGAGAGATCGGTGATCCGCAGGTGCGTCATCGGGGTACCATCGGCGGGTCCCTCGCCAACAACGATCCTTCAGCGGATTACCCGGCTGCGGCTCTGGCGCTGAACGCGACGATCGTCACCAATCAACGCCAGATCGGCGCCGATGACTACTTCCAGGGCATGTTCGCGACGGCGCTGGCCGAGAACGAGATCATAACCGAGGTCCATTTTGCGGAACCGGCATTCGCTGGTTATCAAAAAATCGAACAGCGGGCATCGCGGTATCCGCTGGTCGGTGTGTTCGTTGCCAAGCCGGGCAGCAATCCGAGCGAAGTCCGCGTGGCCGTGACCGGCGCCGGTGGCGATGGTGTGTTCCGGTGCCGGCCGATCGAGTCGGCTTTGACTGCAAACTTCAATGGCGGCGCAGCCCGCGGGGTGTCCGTTGACTCATCGAGCTTGCTGGGTGACATGCATGGCAGTGCCGAGTATCGCGCTGCATTGGTGTCGGTTCTCGCCGAGCGCGCCGTCAGCGGCAGTTGATCCAACTCGGGGCGGTGCGGGGACCATGTCCGGCGCATCGCCTCGCTCGTAATTGAGAGATTATGGAAAGCCTCCCCGATTCCGTCGAGGCCACTGTCGAACTGTTGGCGCGTGGCGGTTATATTGCCGATGTCGCGACCGCCACGGCTGTCTACCTCGGACTGCGGCTGGGCCGGCCATTGCTGCTGGAGGGGGACGCCGGCGTTGGCAAGACGGAGATTGCCAAGGTCCTCAGCGATACGCTCGACCGGCCACTCGTGCGCCTGCAGTGCTATGAAGGGCTGGACACAGCAACCGCCGTCTACGAGTGGAATTACGCGCGGCAACTGCTGCACATCCGCCTCGCTCAATCCGAAGACAAGACTGCATCCGCCGATGCACTCGAGCAGGAGATCTATACGGAAGACTATCTTTTGCGGCGCCCGCTCCTGCAGGCACTGGAACTCAGTCGCGACGGCAAAAGCCCCGTGCTGTTGATCGATGAACTCGACCGTGCCGATGAGCCCTTCGAGGCGTTTTTGCTTGAGCTTCTGGCAGACTACCAGATCACGATCCCGGAACTTGGCACAATTCGCGCGAGTGAACCGCCGATCACAATCCTGACGTCGAACCGAACGCGCGAGGTGCATGACGCTGTTCGCCGTCGCTGCTTCTATCATTGGATCGACTATCCGACCGCCGAGCGGGAACAGGCAATCCTCAGACTCAAGGTGCCGAATGCCGGCGAAGAGTTAACACGGCAGATCGTTGCCTTTGTCGAGGCGTTGCGTGGGGCAGACCTTTACAAGAATCCCGGTGTCGCGGAATCGATCAGTTGGGCAGAAGCACTGACGGTCCTGAATGCCATTGAACTCGATGCCGGTTCGATCGATGCGACGCTTGGAACACTGCTCAAATATCAAGATGACATCGCGCGTATCCAGGGCTCCGAGGCGGCGCGGATCCTTGAAGAGATCAAGACCGAAGCGATTGCAGCCGACGTCAAGGCCATCAGGGAAGCCGGTCGCGCCTGAGCCGAAGATTGGCCATCGCCTGTCCGACGCATTAGAATAGGGCCACCTCGACAGTTCACGCATCAAGCGAGGAACTTCTTCAGAGCTGCCTCCATGGCATCATGGGCCTGGCTGGACTCCGTGATAATCTTGTTCATCGTCAGGAAACCGTGAATCTGCCCCGGCATCCGGAAGACCTCCGCTGTGCCGCCGGCGGCATTCAACTTATCCGCGTAGGCGATGCCCTCGTCACTTAGCGGATCGTAACCGCCGACGATGATCAGGGCCGGTGGCAGCTTTGCGTGCGATGCCGCCGCGAGCGGTGCCGCGCGCCAATCGGTCTTATCTGCTTCGCTGCGACAGTACCTGTCGAAGAACCATCGCATCGTGTCCGGCGGAATGGGTGGGATGTCCGCACACCGTGCATGCGACTCCTGTGTCAGGCTCATGTCGGTAACCGGATAAGCCAAGACCTGTGCGGCAATGGCTGGCCCGGCGTTGTCGCGCGCGTGAATGGCGACGACAGCTGCGAGGTTGCCACCGGCGCTGTCGCCGCCGACGGCAAGCCTCGATGGATCAATGCCAAGTTCACGAGCCTGCTCCGCAATCCACTCAGTCGCCGCGATGGAGTCGTCAACCGCGGCCGGAAACAGATGCTCCGGACCAAGCCGATAGTCGACTGAAATGACGGTAATGTCGGCCCTCTTCGCGATCTCGCAACAGACGCCGTCATGCGAGTCGAGGCTCCCCAGCACCCAACCGCCGCCGTGGAAATAGACGAGAGCCGGTTGCGGCTTGTCTGATTGAAATCGCGAGCCGCGATACAGCCGAAGGGGAATATCCCCGCCCGGGCCGGGGCATTTCAAGTCGCGCACTTCCGCGATCGCGACGGGCTCCGGCTGCAACGCATCTCGCGAGCGGGCGTAGGCTTCC
>JBPCWB010000635.1:0-2574 GCA_051009955.1 Hyphomicrobiaceae bacterium
CGTCGGACCGAACGTCAGGCGTCCGAGCTGGACCCTCTGATTGCCGATCACAACCCAACGAATGGGCTTCGACCTGGAACCGACAATTGAACATTAACTCTATTCAGCGCACTCGTATTCGTTCGCGTCCAGATCGCGGCGGTGTTTCGTTCAATGCTTTCTTGTGACCATCCACCAAACCAATTGTAACTCCCAAGCTGTCAGTCAGCTTGCAGCGCATTGATGATGCTGTGCGGGTTGGCTGACAGTGTATCGAAGATATTCCAACGCTGTTTGCGGGCGGTGGAGATGACCGAGCGCACGGTGGCGAAAACGTGCGCGCCTTTTGTCGAGCGAAACCCGCCGGAAATTTTCATACGCAATTTCATCATACGAATGTCCTGCTCGGCGAGGTTGTTGGTAAACGGCACGGAAAAATCTTCAGCAAAGCGGAGCACATCGAATTTGAAATCGCGCAGCCGGCGCAGCAGATTGTGACCGGGACGGCGCTTTGTCCTACCACCGTGCTTATGTTGCGCCAGCGGGGCCAAGGCCCGATGAAAACAGAGCCCCGTGTCGACCAGACAATCGTAAAGGGCGTAAAGTCCCGCCAGTAACGGCGGCGGCAGGCCTGACATGGTTTTCTCTTTGGCTTGGCCGGCCAGGGCATTCATCGCCAGCAGCCATTCATACATCTCAAAGGCCCAGGGCTCCTTGTCATGTTCCATCAAAGCCTTAAGTTCGCGCAGATGATGCGCGTTGCAAAGCGCGTGATCGAGGCCGTCAAATCTTTTGTAATAGGGTTTGAAATGATCGTGGACGATAACGCCGCCGCTATCTTGCAGGAATGTTGGGATGTCACCACGCTTTTCAGACGTTACGTAACAGGTCGCAGCGGTGCTTGAGACCGTGTGCAGCCATTGGGTTTTGGCGGCGATGCGAAGTCCGGTTTCATCGAGATGGCGGACAGGGGCACGTTTGAGCTGCTGCTTGATCGCCTCGACAACCGGCTCGAAATCTTGCGCTTTTTTATCGACCCAGGCAGTGATGCTGGCCGGGCATAAAGTCGGCGCGCCGAACAGATCGGTCATGATATCGGCGCTGCGCTCTTCGGGAATGAGCTGCTGGACGTTGAGATAAACGGCGACCGCTTTGATGCGCGGGCCGTATTGTGCCGGCGCGTTGACGCCTTCGGGAAACGCAGCTTTGGTGGTTTTGCCGCATGCGGGACATGTGCTGATGTCGGCCTGGTATTCGGTGATTGCAAGCTTCGGTTCGGGACGATCGAAGACCTGGCGCTTTTCGACGTTGATCACGTTGCATGCGTCGAGCTTCGCCTGGCAATGCCGGCACACGCAGACCTTGTGATGTTCGACTTTATCAGGCGTTTCGCTTTGGCGCAGGGTATCGCCCTTGTGGCCTTTCTGACCGCCGCTGATCTTATTGGATTTACCGCGAAGGCTTGTGGTGCGTGGTTTTTTGGCGGGCCCGTCGCTCGACGGCGGTTTGGAACTGTTGGAGCTGTTGAGGCCCAGACGTCGGCGAAGCTCGGCGTTTTCGCGTTTCAAGACGGCGACTTCGCGCCGCAGTTCATCGATCAGTGCATGAAGGTTGGCAGAATCATCCATGCCCTGAAGGAGTCAGAGCTGTCGGGTGCCGACAACCAGAAATCCTGCAACCCCGATAACAAACGCCACACAGTGGCAAGACGGACTCAGACACCTTGGGAGTTACCTTTATAGAAGTTTCCGCTGGAAACATGGATTGCATTGGTTAGGAGACCCGTTGGATTCGTTACGGAGTGAATAATGTTTTCGCCCAGTTGCACCGCATCCCGCGGCCCGAGTGAATCTGCGCCGGCAGCTTCTATGTGGCCCTGCGGGTCACCTGTGATGCGCCGCCAGAAAATATTGTCTTCGCGGCCGGTAATGACTCCGATCACAGCCGCCATGTTGTGGTTGTGCGGCATGATCGTCATGCGTGGCGCCCAGATGACATTGATGATTGTTAGGTCGTCCGACCTATGAAGGCAATTGACAGTGCCGCGCGTCGGCTCGCCCAGCGCCTTTAGAAGTGCTCCCGGATCGGCAACCGCTTCCGCCACGAGTTCCCGTACGGCTTTCATTGATTCCGTGCCCTTCATCGCGGCACGACAATCATGCGCAAACTTATCTATTTCAAACATGACGCTTCTCCCAATACGGCGAGTGTGTTGTCTAGGCTAGCGCCAAAGTTGCGACAGCTGGAATTGCGATCATAGTTGAAATTGAACCCTTCGCCCAGCAAGGGCCGAAACATGCCAATCGGGCGTGCCAGGCGGCAAAGCTGCACGGACCCGTTTAGTCAAATCGCGTGGTCGGATGTTATAAAAATGAGATGTCGGGGACATCTGGTCTTCCCGCGCCGATGATGTCCGCTGCCGGCGAAAGCTGCCATTGCACTGCAACATAGCAACGACGAAACGGGCCACTTTCGACCCTGACCGAGCAATCGCGAGCGAGGAGCGGTTTGACAGCGAGATCCCAGAAAGCGACATCGGCCGAACCGCCGTTGACGCGGCCAAACTAGAGGCTGATCATGTCCGCTGCTGAGGGT
>JBPCWB010000636.1:0-8455 GCA_051009955.1 Hyphomicrobiaceae bacterium
ATTTCCCATCCGAGTTCACCGACGTAAGTGCGCCGGCAGCAAAAGGCGGTGGCATATCCAATGCCGATCCGGCGAACGGCGGCAAATGGGAAATTCTGGTCGTCGAAATCGGCCCCGGATACGCGGCTAAGCAGTTCGCGCGACTTTGGTCCCATCACCGAAATGACGGAATATGCCGATGTCACATCCGTCAATGTGACGGCCGCGCCGGTACGAAGGTTGCGTCTAATCCATTGCGGATCGCGCACCGCCTGTGCCGTGCCCGAAAACAGCAGAAATTCGTCCAGCGACAGACGTGCGATGGTGACGTCACTCTCGTAGCCGCCTCGCGAATTGAGTAGCCCCGTATAGACACTCGTCCCCGGGTCAATTGCCAGGTTATTGACGCACAGACGGTTCAGTTCGGCCTCGGCGTCGGCACCTTGAATCAGGAACTTTGCAAAGGACGTCATGTCGAACACCGCAACATTATTGCGTGCTGCGAGCTGTTCCTCGCAGTGCCAGTCGAACCAGTTCTGACGATCCCAATCGTATTCGATCTCGGGTTTTTCACCGGATGGAACGAAAACGTTGGGCCGTTCCCAGCCCATCTTCGAACCCCAAATCACGCCTTTTGTGTCCAAACGGTCGTAGAGTGGGGAGCGCCGAAACGGCCGCGCTGTTTCAAGTTCACGGTTGGGCCAAGGCATCATGTAGTGAAGTCCCAGCACCTCACTCACACGATCCTTCAACCAAACATCATTGCCATTGAATTCGGCAAATCGTCTGATGTCGACGGGCCAAAGATCGAGTTGCGGCTCACCTGATACGATCCATTCGGCAAGGGCCCAGCCGGCGCCACCCGCCGAGGCAATTCCAGTCGAATTGAAACCTGCAGCGACGAACATATTAGCGACGGTCGGGGCTTCGCCGAGAATATAGTTGTTGTCGGCTGTGAAGCTTTCCGGCCCATTCATGAATTGCTTGACCTGTGCTGAACCGAGTGCTGGCACGCGCTCAATGGCATTGGTCATTAGGATTTCAAACTGATCCCAGTCATCCGGTAGCATGCCGAATTCGAAATCATCCGGCACATCGGTGAGCCAGGGCTTGGCCTTCGGCTCGAAGCCGCCCATCAATAGTCCGCCAACCTCTTCCTTGAAGTAGACGAAGCCGTCGGGGTCTCGCAGGCAAGGCAAATCCGGCGTCACACCTTCAATCCGATCGGTAACGATGTACATGTGCTCGCACGAGTGAAGTGGAACCGTGACACTGGCCTTTCGCGCGAGCTGCCGCGACCATTGCCCGCCGGCAATGACCACGGTTTCTGCTGAAATGTCACCATGCTGCGTCGTAACTCCTCGGACGCGATCGTCTTTGATATTGAAGGAAGAGACGCGCGCGCCCTCGATGATCCGTGCGCCGCCTGCGCGAGCTCCTTTTGCGAGCGCCTGGGTGATGTCGGCGGGATTGGCCTTGCCATCCCCAGCCAGCCATGCTGCTCCGACGAGATCATCAGTCTGCATCAGCGGCCATTTCTCGAAGGCTTCCGCGGGCGACAGGAGTTCACATTCGACTCCCTGCACGCGGGCCGAAGCCGCAATGCGCTTGAGCAGCGTCATGCGCTCGGGACTACGTGCAACCGTGAGCGAACCGCATTGCTTCCAACCTGTTGCCTGTCCAGTCTCGGCCTCGAGCCGTGCATAGAGCTCCGTCGAGTAGCGGATCAACCTTGTCATGTTCTGGTGAGCGCGCAGTTGACCGACAAGCCCCGCCGCATGCCAGGTGGTGCCGCCGGACAAGCGCCCCTGCTCCAGCAGAACAACATCAGACCAGCCGAGCTTTGTGAGGTGGTAGGCGATCGAACATCCGACGATGCCGCCGCCGACAATAACAACGCGTGCCTCGTTCGGCAGATCTACCGTCATAGCGCGGTCTCCAACGGGGGTTGATCAAGGATCGGTGAATCTACGAATTTCAGAGATAAACAACAACTCATACGTCACTGGAGATTCGCAGGAGAGCACCGGGCCGCAGGTTGGTCCCGATATCCTCCATTGGAACTGGCCCACTTCGATGCGTGAATGGGTCGGCTGATTGTGAATTGCCCCAAGAAATCGGCGCGTGATCAGCACGTGAGCGGGCCTGCACTGATTTCGCGCGTCGTCAGATCGAGGCCGAGAGAGCAAACGTATTCCTTCCCGTTCTTGATGCAAAACATCCCTTTTGGATCGGTCTTCTGCATGCCCCCCGTGCAAGCGTCGGGCTTCGCTTCGAATGGAAGGTTTGCGTACAGTTCTCTTGCCGCCCGCCCGCGAACAATGACTCCGAATTCCATGTTCCCTTTCGTGCCCTTGGGGGCGACGACGTACTCACCCTTCAGTTCTCGAAATTCGGCAGCCGATGCTGCAGAACCGAGGATGAATAGCGAAACTGCAATAAAGACTATGTGGCGAGCGGAGTGTTTCGACATGCTGATGGCTCTTCTACAACGGGTTTGAAAGCGCGATACATTGGATGTCCAAATCTCGACCGTATGGGCAAGCAATTCAAGCGCGTTCCGCGCCGACCGAGCTTAGTCAGTCTCCTGTGACCAATTCGGCTGGCAGGCGGAGTTGCGCTTCGAGCTTGCGCCAAGAAAAGCCGGAGCATCGCATGGCCCGGCAGTTAGCGTGGCTCGATCACAGCGATCGCTTGCGGTGATTGAGATGCAGGCGAAGATTGTTCTTATGCAGCGCGATCTGCTGCTTTCTACACTGTCAAAGCGAACCGTTACCGGGTCTCATGTCGCGGCAGCCGTCTCCGGGGGAAGCAGGACCTTATCGATGTAGAACAGCGTTGTCAGGTAGGACCGCATCACGATCATGCCGTTCGTGTTATCGATCATCTCCGACGTCATGTTGTCCCGGGAGAGGAGAAGACGAAGCAGGACGACAACGATATCGGAATCGCGCTGAAAGCTGCCCTGAAGGGCGGAGCAGTCGATGATCTCCGCGTCCATTCGACCTGCGATATCGGGCGCCATGGCTTCGGCCGCATCTGCAAAGCGTGCTACGAACGAGCGAATATGTGCACCATCAGGGCCAGCGCCCTCGTCCGTTCGGCCTTGCGCGGCGTAGGCCAGCATATATTCATACGCCTCCTCAACGATCTCAATATTTGCGCGAATCTCTTTGATGCTGCTCATGGCTGGCCTTCATCCTGCGGCTGGTGTGCGTGACGGGGACCGCTGCCCAACACCATTGAGGACAAGAGCGCACGATGTTCCGGCAGGAAAGAAAAATACAAATGCAGAATAAACAGGAAGATGAGAACCAGAGCGGATGCGCCATGAGTGACATAGACGATGCCCCAGCTGGCTTCTGACAAGATCGACGGATTTCTGTTCCAGAATTGCGTGTCGATCTTCAACAGCATGATGAGCCCCGTCGCGACCAACAGAAGAATGATCACGGCAACGGCCCAATGGTACAGCTTCTGAAAGATATCGAATTTGCCAGATACCTCATCCGGGACCCGCTGTAGCAGCAAGTCCCGGCGGATCATCGTCACGTCGGCTCGCTTGGGAAGCATTTCCGATAAACCGTGCACGACCAGCGCCCGCCACAGATGAAAGAGCACGGCTGCAGTCAGGACAATGCCACTGATCCAATGAATCGGAATCCAATCGAATTTCACACCCAGAATCGGTAAGAACGCGCTGGCCCCAAGCACAATGACCGAGGCTGCCATGACCCAGTGAAACAGGCGGTCGGCCACGGCATGCCGAATCTCCTGGACCTGCGACTGCGGCGGCTCATTCATTCCGGCGTCTCTTAGTGATGGCTCCCAAGACGCCGCGACCTTAACCGCCGGAATAACTGGTGCACAAGAATGAATCCTGCGGCGCAGACGACGGGGACCCAAATCAGGTCCCACGACACGCCGATGAGGATTTTCTGTCCCCACGCGTTTGTGGAGACGCGCAACAGTTCAAAGTCCCAAGGCATCACGCGAGTGACCGTACAGCGCGCTTTGCCAGGTTCTGCATGAGCGGGATTTTGAAGCCGTTGTAGTTGAGCGGCTTGGCGCCCTGCGCAGCAACCCGCGCAACGAGAGTCTCAAGCTCTTCACCTGGGGCTTCGCCCTTGACCAGATCTTCGACATCTTTCAGTCGCCGCGGGGTACATTGCACTCCTCCGCACGCGATGCGCATTTCGCTGACCTTGCCGCCGTCGACCTTGGCTGCCATCGCCACACTGACCAATGCGAAGTCCCATGTTCTTCGGTCCGCCATCTTCTCGAAGTACTGCTTCGAGCCGGCCCATGACTTTGGCAGTCGGATTTCTGTCAAAACATCGCCGGGCTGCAGAACGGTCATGCGAAGAATATCGATGGCCGGACCGACGAAGAACTTCTCCATCGGTACGACTCGATTCTTCCCATCTCGATGGATCACCACCTGCGCGTCGAGCGCGACGAATGCAGGCGCAGTGTCAGATGGTGTCACCGCAACACAACGACTGGCTTCGAACAGAGTGTGCTCACGATTCATCGCCGTCGGTGTGTTCGCGTAGCAGGTGTTGCCGCCTGCCCGGTAGCACGGAAATCCATCCCGGTAGTAAAAGCAGCGTGTATCCTGCGAGATATTACCGCCAATCGTGCCGGCGTTTCTGATCTGGGGACTGGCGACCAGAGACGCTGCCGTGGCGAGAGCGGGAAAGTTCGCCTTGAGTAATGAGCTTTCCTCGATCTCGGTCAACGTCGTGAGCGCGCCGATTGCCACGTAGTCGCCCTTGTCGGCGATCCCGTGAAGCTCCTTGATACCCGAAATATCAACGACGGCTTCCGGCTTCTTGTGGCGGTCTTTGAACCAGTCGAGGCTGTCCTTGCCGCCGGCCAAAACCCACGCCTTGTCTCCGAATTGCTTGAGGAGGTTGTTCGCGTCCGCCAAGCTCGCGGGTTGGAACAACTCAAATGAATGCATCACGTCAGTCATGTTCACTCTCCGCGTTGACTACTGGCAGTTGACCTGGAGGGGCTTATGCGCCTGCGGTCGCTTGGCCAGAACGTTGATGATCTGGTCTGCCATGACCGGAACTCGGTTGAAGAGATGACCACCCAGTGCTTCCGACACGGCACTGAGGTAGGCCGCGGATGCCGCTCCCTGAATGGGTTCGCCGACACCCTTTGCGCCAACAGGGTTTTGTGGATCGGTCGCGTTCGTCACCGCGGACGTGGCCATTTCCGCCGGAACATCGAGATAAGTCGGAGGTTTCGCTTGATAGAGTCCGCGCACAGCCGGTCGTCCGTAGGCCGGATCATAGACATATCGCTCGGTTGCAGCGAGGCCAAAGCCCATGACGGCGCCGCCGCGCACTTGTGCCGCCAACCCCTGCGGATGAAGCACAGTGCCGACATCAGGAATACCAAGATAGTCGAGGATGTCGACACGACCGGTCTCGGTATCCAGCTCGATTTCGATGAACGCTGCCGCCAGTCCCGGCACGACACCGGTCTTGGCCAACTTGTCCTTCGCCACGCCGACAAGACCGGTTCCGGCGACAGCCTTTGCCGATGCCTTTGTCATTGGGTTTAGGGCGTCGTCCACTTCATGACCGTCATACTTTCCGCCAAGTTCGATAGCCTTCTTGGCTGCATCTGCGAACGAAACGGACTTGGCCGTATCCGTTCGATTGACGACTCGTTCGTCTTTGAGGTCGTAGTCGTCCGGATTGCCGCCGAGAACGTTGGCCGCAATCTCAAGTAGTTTCTGCTTCGCATCCATAGCTGCCGCGTAGTTCGTCCGCGTCATGGTGAACGATGTGTTGGACCCGAACTGGCCAAGGTTCCACGGCATGTTTTTGATCGTGCCGCCACGTTCAATGATGCAGTTGTTCCAGCTGCATCCCAGGACTTCTGCGGCGACCTGAGACGTCGACATGTAAGAATACGTCCCGAGATTCCCAACGCCCGTGTGGATGTGCAACTTGCCGTCAGGCGTTATTCGACACATCCCGTCAAATCCAGCAGCACCGGCCGAATGATAGGCTTGGCCAATACCGATTGCCCGAACCTTGTTGCCCGTGCGTTTTCCGGAGTTCTTCTTGCGCTCCTCATAGTTGAAGAGCTTGGCCCCATGTTCGAGTGCTTCGCGCAAATAGGCACTGGTCAGCGGCTTGCGCTTGGGACCGATGGTGGCACCCTTGCCGCCGTCGCCAGGCGCATTGACCATACGCACCGCCAGACGATCGAGACCAAGCTGCCGCGCCGCCTTGTCAATGATCGGCTCCATGATGTTGGCAGTTTGGTTTTCACCGGGACCGCGTTGCGGACCCTTTGGTGGCGTATTCGTCAAGACCGGTATGCCGCGGTAACGCATGCTTTCGGGCTGAAACACGACCGAAGCGGCATCGCCGAAGTTTTGAAAATCCCAAAAGCCCGTCGTCGGTCCATTGTCTTGTACAATGAAAGAGTCGAGTGCCGAGATTCGGCCATCGGCCTTGAAGCCAACCCTGACCCAACCCTGGAAACCGGCCCGCGCCGAACCATTGTAATATTCCTCGGCCCGGCTCACCCGTAGCATCACGGGCCGACCGCCAATCTTCTTGGAGACGAGTGCAGGCAACGCCATCAATGGATAAGAATAACCTTTGCCGCCGAAGCCTCCGCCGCAAAATTCCGAGACCATGACGACGTCGCTCGGACTGATTCCGATGTATCGCGCAAGGCTAGGAACAGCAAACGAGGACGATTGCGTCGAGCCCCAAACGTGACACTTGCCGTTTTCCCAGTACGCCGCAGCAGACCGGGGTTCCATGGCATGGTGAGCGTTGGCGCTGCTGACAAAAGACTCTTCAACGATGACCTTTGCATCCTTGAAACCCTGTTCCAAGTCCCCGAACGACCAATCGATCGGCGCCGTTCCCATGGGCAGTTTGTCGTCGCCGGCTTTGGCAAAGTCCTTGCTGCTCCACTTGATGCGCTGGAACTTGACGCCACGTCGGTTGGCAACGTTGCCGTCGCGCAAGGCGTCTGGTCCGCTCGGTTTCAGACTCTCCAGCGGGTCGATGCAAAATGGCAGTGGTTCGAGATCAATGTCGACCGCGGCAACCGCATCGGCGGCCTGCTGCTCGGTCTCGGCCGCAATAGCAACGATCGGTTGACCGACGAATGCCGGCTCCGCCGACAGGATAGCGTGGCCCGCGTCCTTCGGCTGTTTGACCTCGCTCGGTTCGAGAATGCCGACAACACCCGGCATTTTCTTCGCCTTCTTGGTGTTGATGGATTTGACCTTCGCATGCGGCATAGGAGATGCCAGAATTTTGACGAACACCATGCCATCTGCGCGGAAGTCCTCGGCGTATTTGGCTTTTCCGGTCACCTTTGCGACCAGGTCCGGCGGGGTGTGGTTCTTTCCAAGAATTGTGTAGGCCATGGTTACGCTCCCTTCGCGGCGCGCATAACGCCTTTCAGATAATGGTCGTAAGCTCCACAGCGACAGAGGTTGCCCGACATTGCGCGACGGGCTTCATCAACCGATGGGTTGGGCTTGGACGCGAGTAGCGCCACCGCCGACATCACCTGTCCCGGTGTGCAGAAGCCACACTGTGGGCCAAGTTCATCGATGAATGCCTGTTGAACGGGATGCAGGCTACCGTCTGAACCGGCGATGCCTTCAATGGTTGTGATCTCCTGGTCTCGCACGCGGTGGGTCAGCGTCGAGCACGAGTAGATCGTCTGACCGCTTGATATGACCGTGCAGGCACCGCATTCGGCGCGATTGCATCCGATTTTCGTGCCCGTCATACCGAGCTTATAGCGGATCGTATAAGCGAGCGTTTCATTCGGCGCAACGTCGACACGGCGCTTGCGACCATTGATGTTGAGCGAAATCAGACGCTCGACGCCACGTGCCGCAGACTGTGCTTGCGCTCCGCCGCTGCGAAGCGCAAAGCCTGCCGTCGATACGGCTGCGCCGGCACATACGATGCCGCGGAGAAACTCGCGTCGCGATGTGCCCACAGGCCGCCACGATGCGAGCGGCACGTCCGTTGCGTCGCCAGCGATCGCCGGTGTGGCGGGGGACCAATCAAAATCTTCTGCAGGATCGGGTGGCAGTACAATATCGTCGTCGACGATATTGTGGGAACGATACTCATTCATTTGAATTTCCTCCCAGAGGATAATCGCCCGCTTTCTTTGTTGTTCGATTTTTTGAGGCGGACATTGCCGAACTGTGGCGAACGTCTGAGTGAACACTTGAATGTGGTAGCGACATCTTGTCAACGTTTGCCGATTGCGATTGCGATCAAGTTACCGATACCGATTGTGCCGGAGTGAGCGGTTCGCAAATGCGAAGGCCATGTAACGACTTGACATGCCGGGACAAACGCGGCCCATGGCTCGCAATCGTCTTCCTCTTGTGTAGCCATTCGGCGCTTGCCGACAGGCATTGTTCATTTGCTAGACAAAGCCTGTTCTATGCGGAGGCAAC
>JBPCWB010000637.1:0-15549 GCA_051009955.1 Hyphomicrobiaceae bacterium
CGGCCGGATGTCGGCACCTCGATCCCTGAAGCCAGGCGCAACAGAGTTGTCTTTCCGCAGCCCGACGGCCCCAACAGGCAGACGATTTCACCTGCCTCGACCCGCAGCGAGACGTCGCGCACGGCAAACGCCTGCTCGTAGCGGCGGGCAACGCTTTCGAATTCAAGGCTGGCAGCAAAAGAAACCGCGGCGCGTCGACCAGATTGGTCAACCTGATCAGGGGGTGATTTTGCCGGCAGAGTCCAGTCACGCAATGTCTGCCAAACGCTCAAGTCATGCTCCCGCTGATCCATCTGCAGCTGTTAGGGCCTCTCCTGATCACGCTTGGTGGATTTGAGCACATCGTCGCCAATTTCACTGTCGTCATCCAAGAGATTGAACAGCTCCTCGTCATCGAGGTCGAGCTCGGACTGCTCAGTTGAATCATCGGTGTCATCTTCTAGAGGTAGTTCGTCCGGCAGCAATGCCGCAAGCTCTTTGGGCTGGGGCACGCGAAAATCGGGTGGCAGTACGGCATCCAGCAAGCCGGCTCCTTTGAGTTCGGCAAGCCCGGGAAGGTCAGCCAAACTTTCCAGCCCGAAGTGAACCAGAAAGCCTTCGGTCGTGCCGTAGGTGACAGGTTTGCCAGGCGCGCGCCGCCGCCCGCGTGGCCGCACCCATCCTAGCTCCATCAGAGCGTCGAGCGTACCGCGCGATGCGGATACGCCGCGCACTTCCTCGATTTCAGCGCGCGTGACGGGCTGGTGATAGGAAATGATTGCGAGCGTCTCAAGGGCAGCGCGTGACAGTCGTCGCTGCTCGACAATGTGCTTCTCTAGAAGATACGCGAGATCCTCTGCGGTTCGAAAACACCACTTGCCGGCAACACAAACCAATTGCACGCCGCGGCCGTCATACGCCTCCTGCAACATTGACAGGAGCTCTGGTACGTCGACGTCGTCCGGTAGGCTTTCGGCCAGCTGCACGACCGAAAGAGGTTTGTCGGCGGCGAACAGGCGCGCCTCCAGAATCCTTAATTCTGACTGATGTTCAGCGGCCCCAGCGCTGACGCCGCTCAGTGAGGTTTCCGGATCATCATCATCACGCATCGTGGCTTCACGCACTATATTGGTCGCGACCTTTCGCAACGCGTCCATCGATTGTTCCATATCGTGCTCCGATGAGTCCGAAATGGTCTCATCGGCGCCCTCGCAACGATCTTCGACGTCGGCAGCGTGTGCGCGCGTCGTTCGCTGGGACATCGACATTTCAGCGTCCTTTGCGTTCGTCGGTTCCGTCACTCGCTTACTTTCTCCCACAACGCACCGGCCTCGCGGCGACGAACATAGATCGGCCCGAATGGAACATCCTGTCGAAGTTCCACCAAACCATCGCGTGCCATCTCCAGCGTCGCGCCAAGCGAACTGGCCAGCACGGTTCGTCTTTCCTTCGGAGCACCGAGAAACTCGCGCAGGCAGCTGTCGAGCTGCAGCCAGCTGCCTGAAATCCTGCCAACCATGCGTTCCAATTGTTGGCGCGCGGCCTTAACCGACCACACAGTCCGTTTTTCAACCACGTGAACGCGCGGAATAGTCCGTTTGCGCTGTTCAGCATAGGCTTTGAGCAAATCGAACAGTTCGGCATTGAACTTCGTCTCACGCCTATTCTGGACAGACTCGGGCATGCCGCGGGCGAAGACGTCTCGCCCGAGCCGGTTGCGCTTCATCAGTTTGCCTGCTGCATCGCGCATTGCTTCGAGGCGCATGAGACGAAAGGCAAGGCGCTGTGCCAGCTCCTCGCCGGTCGGTTCATCATCGGGGGACTGTTCGCTTGGGATCAACAAACGAGATTTCAGAAACGTCAGCCACGCCGCCATCACCAGATAGTCGGCCGCCAGCTCCAGGCGCAGCCGTTGGGCCTCCTCGACAAATTGCAGATACTGCTCTGCCAGGGCATGTACTGAGATGCTGGCCAGGTCGACCTTCTGCGTACGCGCCATGGCCAGAAGCAAATCCAGCGGCCCTTCAAAACCCGCCACGTCGACCACGAATTCATCCCGCTCCGAGATCATCTCATCACGGACCGGGCTCTCCCATTCCTCGTGTCTAGCTGCGTCGTGGCTCGTCATATCGGTTCTTTGGCGGTCGTGAGCAGAGTCTGCAAGACTGTTTCGTCGCGAAGGTTACACGCGATTCAGGCCGTTACGGCCAGATGTGCGTGGAGCGCCGCTTCGGCCTGCGCAGTATTGAGTGGATAAACCTGCTGTTGCGTGATCGCGCAACACTTTTGGAAGCGTCTCAGCGCTTCGCCCTCCAAGACCGGTACGTTGGCCGCAACGGCCTGCATTTCAGGCAGATCGCCGTTGCAGTGCAAGGCAATGTCGCAGCCTGCGGCAATCGCTCCTGCGGCGCGGCTGCCGAGGTCGCCGGCGAGCGCCTTCATCGACAGGTCGTCGCTCATTAGCAGGCCCGAGAATCCGATGTCGCCCCGGACAATACCCTGCAGCACGTGCACTGATGTCGTTGCCGGATTGGCATTGTCGATGGCGTTATAGACGACGTGGGCGGTCATTGCTGCCGGCAGGTCGCGCAACGCTTTGAACGCAGCAAAATCGCTCGCCGCGAGTTCGGTGGCTGGCGTGTCAACGATTGGAAGCGTCAGATGGCTGTCCACTTCGGCGCGCCCGTGGCCCGGGATGTGCTTGATGACCGGCAGGATGCCGGCGGCCAAATGGGCTTCGGCAACGATTCGTGCCAGCCGTACGGTCGTCGCAACATCGGATGCATAGGCGCGTGTTCCGATGATCGGATTAGCACCGGATACCGGAATGTCTGCGCACGGCACACAGTTGGTATTCAGTCCCAATGCGCGCAGCTCGTGGGCGCAGAGCTCGGAGATCATGCGCGCCGCCGTCTCGGCGGCATCCGGATCGGTGCGAAACCGGCGGCCGTAGGTCTCAGCAGCCGGCAATCGGCGCCAGTGCGGGGGCATCAGACGTTGGACCCTGCCACCTTCCTGATCGACCAGCGTCAGGCATTCCCCTTCGCCGATTGCATCACGGGCATCGCTAATGAGTCTTCGCAACTGCTCGGGCGTCTCAGCATTGCGCGTGAAGACGATGATGCCCGTCGGCTTGGCCTCACGCAGAAATGCCGCTTCAAGCGGTGTCAGGTCGGCCCCCGACAGGCCGACAATCATTGCGCTTCTCATATAACGCGGCCTGATGATTAATAGGGGGCGACCCAGCAGCCACTATACCCTGCGGATTTCAGGCTGTTGCAAATCCGCCCGGCGGCTTGCCGTGATCCTGGTGGCCCTGCAATTGCGCGATACATGATGCCGAGGCCACGCGAGCTCAAATCCGCTCTGCGCACATCCGGATCTTTCGTGCCAAGGATGTTGCGATATTTCTGCTGGAGATCGGCAAAGCTCGCCAAAGCATCGATGCGGCTGCGTTTCGTGGCCAACACTGCCACATACCCGTTGGCTGCCGCCGCCGCCGTTGGTGCAGCCGCGGCAACCGCGGCTGGCTGAGCTGCCGCCGGCGCCGCGGCTGCCGGGGCGGCGGCCGGTCGCGCGCGCGGCACGACAGGCGTTACGTTGGCGGTTGCGACACCAGGGACCGTACTCGCTGTCGATGCCACTGCCACAGTCTGACCCGGCTTTGCAACACCCGATCGAACC
Organism: Hyphomicrobiaceae bacterium; assembly: GCA_051009955.1. GTDB lineage: Bacteria > Pseudomonadota > Alphaproteobacteria > Rhizobiales > Hyphomicrobiaceae > Tectiglobus. The sequence goes on from JBPCWB010000637.1 coordinate 3,664, forward strand.
GGTAATGGCGGAAACTTGCCGCGTCGCTTCGGCTGCACTGCAGCCGGCGGAGTGGCCACCGAGGCGACGGGCGGCACTGCGACAGGCTGGACGTTTTGAGCACCAAGAGACGCCGGCTGAACCTGCGGCGCTGGCGGCGTCACTGGCGCAGTCGGCACAACCACAGGCTGCGGGTCACCACCGACGATCGTCATACCCGGAACCGGAGAAAAGCCATCGCCACTTCCCGCATCGGGTGCAGAGGTTGGCACGGATGCGGACGCAACCGTCGTCGTCGAGGTTGCGCCCTGCGGTTGCTCTGGCACGATAAGCCGGCCGTCGCGACCAACGACCAGTGTTGATACCGATCGAACGCGATTGTTGCCATCATCCGCCGCATTGTCCGCCGTCTCGGTCTTAGCGGCGCTACCACCACCCAGCTTGCCCAACAGCTTGCTGTCCTTGTGGTCGAAGCTGCGCCCTCCAGGTTCGTTCGGCTGCACCTTCGCCGGACGACTTTCGGCCTTGACGATCGGCGGAGTTGCAGAGCCCGAATTGCCACCCCCAAAGAACGTGTTGTAGCCGTAGGCAAAGCCGCCACCAACGACAATCGCACTGACCAATGCGCCGGCGATGATCAGTTTTCGGCCCGTGCCGGGTTCCTCATCTTCGTCGTAATATTCGAAGTCGTCATCATGCTCGTCGCCGTAGACATCACCCTGCTGCATGACGGCACCGCCGTGATCATGCGCGGGTTGCCCATGGTAACCGCGACCGTCACCGAATTGATCCATGCCAACAGCACCAGGTTGCTGCCCGGCCGGCCCAAATTCCCAATCACCGGTCGGCGGCACATAGCCCGGCTCGCCGAACGCCGGCCGATGGTGCTCGGGGGCACCGGATGGTGCATAATTGTTCAGATTATATGCCCCGGGATCATGCGCCGCGCCGGCCTGCGATGGCCAGGCGGCGTCGAGATGAGGATCCTGCTGGCCGGGATGGAGCGGTGCCCCGAATGATGGATTGCCCTGGCGCTGCTCGGGGTGGCCCAAACGATCCGTCAAGGACGGTGACGGATCGTATTGGCCATACTGGTGCTGTTGGCCCTGCCCGAACGCCGGGCGGTCATGGCTGCCGCGCTCAAGCACTGGCTGACCCTGACCGGCCTCGTCATAGTATGAACCGTAGCCAGGCTGTTGAGCAGCCTCGCCATAGCCTTGCTGGCCATAATCCGCGTGCTGCGGAGCGTGGGGATCCGGCTGCGCGTATTGCGGCTGGCCGTAGCCCGACTGCGGCGCCTGAGTCTGCTGGTAGTAAGGGTCGTAGTCCTGGTTCGGATGTTGGTGTGGATCGTAGTGCTGATCCCCAGCCGCCTGGTCTTGCGATGCACGGGATTGCTGACGCCAATTCGGCGCCTGGCCATATGGACCGTTTGACCGTGTCATTCGATGTTCCTTATGCCCCGTATTCGTCGCCCCGCAGATAGACAGTCTAGCGCATTTCGAGCGGCGCGTGCACACCCAATATTGTCAATCCTGAGGATATGACTTTCTGGGTCGCCACGACCAATGCTATCCTCGCAGCTGTCATCTTGACATCAGCAACTTGGCTAAATCGCAATTGTGGCGAATCGTTGCCGCGCGCCCACTGTTGGTGAAATGATGATGCTAAATCATATAGATAGAACGGAATTCGGTGGGGCTCGCGGTCACGTGCCGCACCTTCCACCGTGCGCGGAAATTTGGCGATTTCCTTGATCAGCGCGCGCTCGCCGGCATCCGTCAACAGGCTGAGGTCGGCCTGCAGCACGTCTGGTGCCGTTTTACTGAGCTGGGGAAAATTTTTGACGGCGGTCTGAATCGCTGATTCGGCACGCGCGTGAGCGTACTGAACGTAAAACACAGGGTTATCTTTTGACTGCTCCACAACCTTGGATAGATCAAAATCCAGTGGCGAATCATGTTTGCGCATCAGCATCATGAATCGAACCGGGTCACGGCCGACTTCGTCGACCACGTCGCGCAAGGCCACGAACGTTCCGGCCCGCTTGGACATCCGTACGGGCTGGCCGTCGCGCAGCACTTTGACGAGTTGCGTGACGGGGGTATCGAAGACCGCCTCGCCATCGGATAATGCCTCGACGACTGCCTTCAGCCGCGGGATATAGCCAACATGATCCGCACCCAACACGTTGAAATACATGCTGAACCCGCGTTCAATCTTGTTCATGTGATAGGCAACGTCGTTGGCGAAGTATGTGTAGCTGCCGTCCGACTTCATCAGCGCGCGGTCGACGTCATCGCCAAAGTCGGTCGAGCGAAACAGGGTCTGCTCGCGATCCTCCCAATCATCGTCATCGTGACCAAGTGGCTTCGGCAGGCGTCCCTGGTAAATCAACCCTTTGGCCCGCAATTTCGCAATGGCCTCAGCGACCTGGTCGCGACCGTTCGCCGTTAGGGAGCGCTCTGAGAAAAATACGTCGTGGTGGACGTTGAGCGCCTTGAGGTCGCTCTTTATCTCTCCAAGAAGGGCTTCGATCGCGGCGTCGCGAGCGATCCGGTTGGCCTCATCGCTATCCATGTCGAGCAGCCGCTCGCCGTATTTTTCGGCCAGCGCCTGACCGATGGGAACCATGTAGTCGCCCGGATACAGCCCTTCCGGTATTTCTCCGATTTGTTCACCGCGCGCCTCACGATACCGCAGCATCGCGGATTGACCGAGCTTGTCGACCTGTGCACCAGCATCGTTGACATAGTATTCTCGCGAAACATCGTAACCCGCGAAGGCCATGAGATTGGCCAGGGCATCACCAAAGACCGCACCGCGGCAATGACCGATATGCATCGGCCCGGTCGGGTTGGCTGAGACATACTCCACCTGCACGCTGCGGTGGCCGCCAAGATTTGATCGACCAAAGTCTGTCGCATTTTGCAGAACATTGCCGACGACGCGCTGCCACACGGCATCGGCCAGCGTAATGTTGATGAAGCCCGGCCCCGCGACATCCAATTTGGTGAAGTCCGGATCATCCTGCATCTGCGCAACGATCTGTTGAGCCAGATCCCTCGGTTTACGCCCGGCCCGTTTGGCAAGAGCCATGGCCGCATTGGCCGCCAGATCGCCGTGCTCAGGATCACGTGGCTCCTGAATGTCCAAGACTGACAGGTCAAGATCGGAGGGCAACTCGCCAGCGTCCATCAGTCGTTGCAAGGCATGACGGACTTTGTCGCCAACTTCGGCGAAGATGTTCATGGCAAATTCCTGAAAAACTCTATTCGACGTGAGACCGCCGACGGGCCGCTCGGACAAGGACGTTAAGGTCGCCGCGCGAGCGCGGATTAGCGCAGTTCGGGTGTGGCGTCAAACAGCCGACGATGCTCCGAGATGGCATAGCGATCCGTCATTCCGGCGACAAAATCCGCGATCCGACGCATGCGTTGGCGATGCTCCAGCCCTTCGATGCCGGCACGCCACGGGCCGGGCAACGCACTCGGCTCTCTCGTGTAGTGATCGATCAGATCCTGAACGATCTGTTCTGCGCCCTGCATCACGTCCATCACCTTGGGGTGGCGGTACAAATTGGCAAAAAGAAATGTCCGCAGGTCGGCCAATTGCTCCCGAATTCTCTCGGAAAATCCTACCGTTGACCGATCAGAGTTGCGGATATCATCTGGATGTCCGGGCGCTAGTTGAGCAAGCCTTTGCCGGGAGGCCTGTACCGCATCGGCGATGACAATGGTGATCAGGCGGCGTGTAATTTCGTATATCTCGCGGGATCTGTCGCCCGGACCAGCCACATCGATGTCAGACAGGACAGAGCGCACGATTTCGACGGTCTTGAGATCTTCACGGGCGATCAACCCGGCCCGCAGCCCATCATCGATGTCATGCGTATGCCAGGCAATGTCATCAGCAATCGCCGCGACCTGGGCCTCGCCAGAAGCAAAACTGCCGAGTTGCAGTTCAATTTCGCGATTGATGTCACGTACGGCATGAACCAGACGTTGATCTTCCTTGCCATCGCCCAAGGCGGGAGGACCGTTGTGTTTGACCAGGCCCTCCAATGTCTCCCACGTCAAATTGAGCCCATCGAAGCCGGAGTATTTGCGTTCAAGCATCGTGACCAAGCGGAAACTCTGGACGTTGTGGTCAAAACCCCCGACATCGGCGAGGACTTCGTCCAGAGCGCGTTCGCCGGCGTGGCCGAATGGCGGATGCCCGAGGTCGTGGCCCAGTGCAATGGCCTCCGCCAGATCCTCATCAAGGCACAGCTGCCGCGCCATCGTCCGCGCGATCTGCGCCACTTCGAGGCTGTGGGTCAGGCGTGTGCGGTAGTGATCGCCTTCGTGGTAGACGAACATCTGCGTTTTATATGTGAGACGCCGAAAAGCCGTTGAATGAAGGATCCGGTCACGATCGCGCTGCAAATCATTGCGCGTCGGGCAGGCCGGCTCGGGATGCAAGCGCCCTCGCCCCGGCACGGCGCTGGCGGCGTAGGCTGCCAGTCCTCGTTCCCCTGGCAGCAGTCCGTCACCATACTGATGATCTGATACTTCGGCGAGACGAGTCATCGAACCTTCCTCAGTCGTCGCAGCGATGAACATCACCTCTTGGCCCGGAGTTCTGGCGCTCTTACATGAGCAGTGTTAGAAGTATAGTGGTTGACTCGGCAGAATTTACAATGCCGTGCAACCTCAAAGAGCAGCTTTTACAGCGACCGGCGCCAGAAGAACCTGATCATGACTGAAGCAACCTCTCCCGTTACTGTGTCTGCGAGTGCAGCCCGCCGCATTGTCGAAATCACGGCGGATGAACCCGTTAACAAGCTATTGAGAGTGAGCGTCGAAGGTGGCGGCTGTTCCGGTTTTCAGTACAAGTTCGATCTTGTCGGTTCAGCCGAAACTGATGATCTGGTTGTCACCAATGATGGCGCGACGGTTGTTGTTGATTCGATTTCTCTTCCGTTTCTGGCCGGCTCCGAAATCGACTTCGCTGACGAGCTGATCGGCGCGATGTTCCAGGTCAAGAACCCCAATGCGACAGCCTCATGCGGCTGTGGTACGAGCTTCACGATTTAGCGCAGCGGCCATGAAAATCGCCACCTGGAACATCAATGGCGTCAAGGCACGAATCAATGTCGTGCTGCAATGGCTTGAAGACGCTCAACCCGACATTGCCTGTTTCCAAGAGATCAAAAGCATCGATGAGGGCTTTCCAGCCGGAAAGTTCGAGGACATCGGCTATAACGTCACGGTGCACGGCCAAAAAGGCTTCAATGGAGTCGCCATCATTTCCAAAATGCCGCTGGAAGATGTCCGTCGCGGCTTACCTGGCAACGAGGATGATCCCCAGGCACGCTATTTGGAAGGCTTGGCAATCACGCCCGAGATGAGCGTTCGTGTTGCATCGATCTATCTGCCGAACGGCAACCCGGTCGCGACCGAGAAATTTCCCTACAAGCTTGATTGGATCGGGCACCTGGAAAAGCACGCCCAGGACTTATTGGTGCTTGAAGAGCCGTTGTTGTTGGCGGGTGACTACAACATCATTCCTGAACCGATCGACTGCTACGACCCAGCCGCCTGGCAGGACGACGCACTGTATCAGCCGCAAAGCCGTGATGCGTTCAAGCGCATGAAGAATATTGGATTTGTTGATGCCGTACGGGCCTGCGAGCCCGGTTCGGATGTCTATACGTTCTGGGACTATCAAGCCGGCGCCTGGCAAAAAAACAACGGTATCCGCATCGATCATATTCTGCTTTCCGCCCAGGCAAGCGACCGACTGCGATCTTGCGGAATCGACAAACACACGCGCAGCTGGGAAAAGCCGTCAGATCATGTGCCTGTGTGGGTCGAGATCGCCAGCGACTGATCGGACTGGTTCGGAGCAGCGGCCACGCACGCGCGCGGAGGGTTGCCTGGCCGCCGACGCGGCCACCAGCGATGAACGCAAATGCGTCAGGGAGCTGTGACGACGACTAGTTGCGGCGTCCTAGACCTCGTTCGCCGCCGGAACCCAGGCCGCCCATCGTCCCATGCTGAATGGGCACGGTCTCGGATGAGGCTGGCTTAGAACTGCTTGGCCCGGCGACGACCGTTGGCGTTGCCTCCAAGCGTTGGACCTGTTCGCCGTTTGCACAGGTGCGCACCGGACCGGCAAAGAGGTTCGGCAAGCCGCCGGCCTCAGTCGTCGGCCGCGTTCGTCCGAACTTGTTGCGCCAGGTCGCGACCATGCCGGAGACCGCCCGCCTCGTACCGATCGAGGAGCCGCAGAAGATGTTCTGGTGAATATCCTCAATCCAGACCCGGTCCTCAGCGGTGGCGTTTTCGATTGCGACGTTGATCAAAGCCAGCGCCTTTTCCGGCTCCCGCCGGGTGTACTTGCCACGCCAGTAAAGGTCGGCGAGAAATGCTTGTGCGCCTGGGTGTCCTTTGCGCGAGAGGTTTGCAAACCAGTTCAAGGCGCGGGGCACCGAGCGGTGCATGCCTTCGCCCGTCAACTGTAGTTTGGCCAACTCGAATTGAGCGTCTTCCTCGTTGAAGAACGTAGCGGAATGCCTGAAATATTCCACGGCACGCAGTGAGTCCGAGCGCAACCCGATTTCCGGTAGCCCGTTCAGCAGGTACTTGGCAATGCGGGTCAGTGCCCTGGCGACGACTGGTGCGCGGCGGTAGTCGGCCGGATCAGTATTGGCGTAACGGTGCGCGAATTCGCGGAACAAACGATACGCCTCACCGTGATCGGTGTAGGGACCGTTGTTGTCTGCGTAGATCCGCGCGAGATAGTAGCGCGCCGCAAATGAATTCTCTTCAACGGCGAATTCAAGCGCCGGAATGGCGATCGCGAAGTTGCGTGATTGGTAGGCCGCAATCCCCTGGTCCAGAGCAACCCGCCCCGACGCGAATTTCACTTTGCCCGGTGCGGCCGACGCCGCCCCTGCCACAAGGGACAACGACAATGCGACCACCGTTAAAGGCTTGCAGCCGAACCCGCTAAATGTCTGCATTACAAACAACCTCGGCCTTTCCGCCTGCATATGTCCCGGCTCCTGTCCGAGCCGGTCCGACCTGATCTGCAGATTGAGCAGACTGCCTCATTGATGATCGATTGCCGGCAGCCGCCATGCTTGCCGACACAGTTTCAGTTCCGGATTGTCGAAATATCTTGGCGTCCATTGTTCGTACTTTTCGACAACCTTACTTAGTCACCTGCTTCGGTTCCGAATGGTGGCCACGTCGGCCATTCCTCAGCACCACTAAAGTCGTGTGCGCAGCGCACCTATCTGCAATAACTGGTTGTGCCAATTCAGCAGTGCAACCGCACCCGCTCAACTGGGTTCACCGTAAAAATCGGATCGATTTGTGGCTCAAAAGTGGCGCGCCCCTGCCATTCCGTGGCCGTGCCGCAACACTTCCTCACTTCAGGTCCGTTGACCGAATATTCCTTCTCAACAGCGCGGCCGGAAAACCACATTTGGCGAGGTCTTGAACCACGTTTCTCCTGTACTCAGCACCGTGTCGTCCACGGAGTGAGTTCGTAAATGTAGCTGAACGCGGAGGTGGTAGTCCCGCGGAACGGCGGGCATGGGGCAACACCTGGGAAACACCGTGACAGACGATGAAGATCTTGCAGCATCGTCATGGCAATGTCAGCGTGCCGCGCGAAGCTTGCGTAAACTTTGTTTGCTGACTATTTCGTGAAACCCGAATCGTTAGGATCAGGACATGGTTCATCAAGACGTTCACTTGCCGTCACGTGATGCCGATGAGCCGGCCCCGTTACGATTGCTCTGGCGACATCCGCGCGGTCTGATCGGCCTGTCGGTCGTCAACATGATCTACCGGATCGTGACCCTGGGGCTTTATCATTTTTGGGCAAAGACAGAAGTCCGCAAGCGCATCTGGTCCTCAATTCGTTTCAATGACGAGCCGCTGACCTACACAGGCCGGGGTCTTGAACTGTTTCTGGGTTTCTTGATTGTCTTCGGCCTCATTTTTCTGCCGGTCATTCTGATCCTCACGGGTCTCATTCTCTATTTCGGCCCGAACAGTCTCATTCCGAATATCGCGATCGTCGTGCTCTACGTGGCGTTCGGTTGGCTAGCTGGCCTCGCGGTCTATCGGGCGCAACGATACCGTTTATCGCGAACGCGGTGGCGCGGCATTCGCGGCTCGATGCAGGGTAGCGGTTCCGCCTACGCTTGGACACATTTCCTGACGGCGCTTCTCATTCCCTTGACGTTTGGCTGGCTCATCCCTTGGCGAACGACCAAGCTCCAGTCAATGATCACCAACAACATGCATCTGGGAAATCGACCTTTTCGATTCGAGGCCACTTCCGGCCCGCTCTACGGCCCTTTCGCAATGCTCTGGTTCGGGAGCATAGTCCTCTACTTGGCGCTTCTCGGTGTCCTGTGGCTCCACTTTTTTCCAAAGTACACTGCGGCCAGAGAGGCGGGATTGCCCTTTATTCCATCGCCCACGGATATCGGTGTCGTCGTTCTTTCCTTTGTCGTGGCCGGCTTCGTTTTCGCTCTATTCAGCTCGTGGTACCGCGCCCGAACGATTAACCACTTTGCGGCGCACACTTTCTTCGAGCAAGCTCGGTTTCGCGGCAGACTAACGGCCGGAGGTCTGATCTGGCTGTCGCTGAGCAATTTCATGATTTTGCTGGTCGGCGCCGTCGCGTTTTTGGCGATTATAGCGGCCGCCACGTTGCCGTTCATCGACATCGACTACCAGAACCTGCGCCTTCCAGAAGGCCGTGCGGCGACCCAGATATTTGCTTCGATCGTCCCACTAGCGCTACTCATTGGCTTCACCTTGCTGGCACCGATCGTACAGGTGCGCTCGGTTGGCTACATCGTGCGCAATCTTTCGATCGAGGGGACCGTCTCCCTCGCTGCCATCGAGCAATCCGCGGCCGAGGACATTCGATATGGAGAGGGTCTGGCCGAGGCGTTCGACATCGATGCGATATAGAAATTATCGCGCCGTGGGCGGCAATTGCGCAGCCACTTTCGGCAATCGATGTGCCCGCAGTTCCGCCCGTGACCCCGGAGTTGACTGAAACATGACCGCAACCTGGACGGCACAATTCTCTGATGGGCAGACCGCCAGATCCTGGCCGGCCAGAGTCCATCTGGACGATCGCGGCATCATCATTGACCGTGGTTCGGCTTCTGATCAGTTGGTCTGGCCGTACGGGGCGCTGACAACGGCAACGCCGCTGTCGCCTGGTGCCATCGAAGCGGTGATCAACTATACCCACATGCCGGACGCCCAACTGTTCGTAAAGGACGCGGAATTTGTTGCCTCACTGCGCGGCCACGCGCGCCATTTGACGACAGCAGCGACGCGCTGGCGATGGGCCAGACCGATCATTGCCGTTGCCGTGGCGATTGTTTTGATCTTCGGTCTTATCTGGGTCCTTGACCTAAAGCCGGCGCGAACACTTGCGGGCTGGCTGCCCGACTCATCGCGTCAGGCCGTCGGGCGCAACGTCATAGCCGCCTTTACGGCGCAGCATAAAGTCTGCACAGATCCGGATGGACGCGCCGCTCTGGATAAACTAATGGCGCGCTTGCTGTCGGGGGTCGCCGGCGCCGAGCGCTACACTATTACCGTCGTCGACTGGCGCCTCGTGAACGCTTTTGCTGCGCCCGGCGGTCAGATGATCGCCACGCGCGGTCTGCTGGCCACGACTAAGGCACCGGAAGAATTCGCCGGTGTGCTGGCACACGAAATCGGGCATGGGATCGAGCTGCATCCGGAGGCTGGTTTGATCCGTGCGGTCGGCCTGTCGGCGCTCGTCGAATTGCTGACTGGCGGCTCATCCGGAACGCTCAGCAATCTCAGTGCGACGATCCTTCAGAACAGCTACGTCCGCCGGGACGAACGCGCCGCTGACCAGCAGGCCCTCAGGCTGCTGCAACGCGCCGGCATCAAGCAATCTGGCCTTGCTGACTTCTTCGAGCGCATTGGCACCAAACCCGGAAAAAAAGCGCAGTCGTCGACGCTCGGCGCATTCGATCTGTTGCGCACGCATCCCTACCCAAAGGAGCGCGCGGATTTGGTGCGCGCGACGGCCACATATGCCGCGACCCCGGCGCTGAGTGCGGCCGACTGGCGGGCACTGCGCGGGATCTGCAGCAAGCGAGGCACATGATGGTTCGGGACGACGCGATTGATCTGACAACCGCGTCGTGAATATGACCCGGCAGCGTCGCCAGCTGAGTATCAGTCCGGCTCCCTGAAAGTAGTAATTGCGTTCGGTGCCGTCGAAGCGCTTGCTGCGCAGGCAGCAGCGCTTGAAACCGGCGTCCCGAACCACAGGGACAAAGGTCATTGCGGCCGAGTTTTTCGACCAGTTCGACATCGCCGTGAACGAAGCGCTGGCCACGCTTGACGGCGGTTTCGGACGGGAATGATTGTCGACGCTTACGCGTGATCGCGAAAGCTTGGGAGATCGTCGAAGTTCTTGAGGCGTGGCATGACACCCTCCATCGGTTCCAAGTTGTGTCAGTACGGTCGCACGGGTGCGCGTCTCTAGAGCTTGATCACCTGAGATGGACTCAATTCTGTTTCTCAAGCGGCGAACCGATCCAGCAGGAAGGTGATGCCGCGCGTAGTGGATCTACGGGCAAATCGCCTGACGAACTGGTCGGTGGCCGCTTGGAAACCCGGAGGGACGGGGGGATCTGCGCCGATCTCGGCGCGTTCCGTCTCGTCCGTAGCGCCGCTATGGCCTTCGCCGGTCCACTTGATCTCGTCGCAGATCCCCCTCGTCAGAATGGTTCCATCTCAGGTGATCAAGCTCTGGAACGGCGTGACTGAACCCAATCTGAACGATTGTTTCGGGTCGATGAGCTCGTTACATGCGCGTGCGCTCGGCCTTGGGATCATACATCGGTTTTAAGGACGCCGTCGCACCGACCCGGTCGCCGGCTACCTCGATCTCGTACGACGATGCCAAGACATTTTCCACACTTTCGCTCGGGCACGGCACGTAGCCCAACCCAATTGCCGCGCCGAGATAGTGGCCGTAATTGCCTGACGTCAGATAGCCCACCATCTGGCCGTCGCGAATGATCGGCTCATTGTGATAGAGGAGTGGCTGCGGGTCGTTCAGCTTGAATTGCACGAGTCGCTGACGCAGCCCCTCATCTTGCTTTCGCAAAATGGCGTCGCGCCCGATGAACCCGGGCTTGTCGGTGCGCGCGGCAAAGCCCAGGCCGGCTTCAAGCACATGATCCTCATCGGTGATATCGTGGCCAAAGTGACGGAATGCCTTCTCGATGCGGCAGCTGTCCATGGCATGCAGGCCGCAGAGTTTGAGATCGTGATCCTGACCGACTTCGGACAATGTCTCGAAGACATGGGCAGCCTGGTCTGTTGCCACATAAAGCTCCCAGCCAAGTTCGCCGACGTAGCTGACGCGGTGTGCGCGGGCAATACCGTAGCCGATTTCAATCTCCTGCATGGTCCCGAACGGATTACTCTCATTCGAGTAATCGTTCGGACTGACGGCCTGCAGGAGATGGCGTGACTTCGGTCCCATCACACACAGCACAGCTTCTGCCGCCGTCACATCCGTCACCACGACAAACTCATCCAGGTCAAGGTGGCGGCTCAACCAGGCGAGATCCCGCTGCACCGTCGCTGCGGGCACGACCAGGAGATAGGCGCAGTCCGAAAGCCGCGTGACAGTCAAATCACATTCGATCCCGCCCGCCTCGTTGAGCATTTGGGTATAGACGATGCGGCCGGTCGCAACATCCATTTGGTTGGCACACAGGCGATTAAGAAATGCGCAGGCATCCCTGCCTTCGACGCGAATTTTGCCAAACGACGTCATGTCGTAGAGTCCGACGCCCTCGCGCACCGCAAGATGCTCGCGTGCGCT
>JBPCWB010000638.1:0-4671 GCA_051009955.1 Hyphomicrobiaceae bacterium
CTGCAGCGGTCGCCGCCAGGTGCGAACAAATTCCATGCTCTGTGTCGCGCAACTTTGCCAGCAGCCGATTTTTCTACGAACCAATGACGTTGGCGCCAGGCCCGTAGGGAAACTTCGTGATGTTCTCAGCGCCGTCTTCACCGACAATCAGAATGTCATGCTCTCGATACCCACCAGAACCGGGACGCCCTTCCGGCACCCAGATCATGGGCTCCATCGAGACGACCATTCCTTGTTGCAACACCGTGTCGACATCCTCGCGCAACTCGAGACCGGCTTCCCGCCCGTAGTAGTGGGACAGTAGGCCGAAGGAGTGACCGTAGCCGAAGGATCGAAACTGCAGCAGACCGTGATCGGCAAAGAAATCGTTGAGTTCGCGACAGACGCCGGAGCAGGTGGCTCCAGGCTTTATTAGTGACAAGCCCAACTCGTGCGCTGCGACGTTGACCTCCCACAAGCGCAAGGTTTCCGGATCCGGCTGGCCCAGATGCAGGGTCCGTTCAAGCGCTGTGTAGTAGCCCGAAATCATAGGAAAGGTGTTCAGGCTGAGAAGGTCGCCTGCCTGCAGGCGCCGAGTTGTGACCGGGTTGTGGGCACCGTCCGTGTTGATGCCTGATTGAAACCACACCCACGTGTCTCGCAGTTCGCTTGCCGGATGGCGCTCGGCGATTGCCTGCTCCATGGCGTCGCGACCGGCCATGGCAACATCGATCTCGCGGGCGCCGGCCTTGATCGAGTCGCGAACAGCGGCGCCGCCGATATCTGCGATGGCAGCGCCCGAGCGGATGAGGATGAGTTCTTCCTCCGACTTGATCATGCGTGCGACCATCACGTCGTCGGCGATGTCAAGCATTTCCGGCTCCCCAAATATGCTGTTCAATTTGCGCTGGCCGGCAACCGTCATGTGATCGGCCTCATAGCCGATGCGCCCCACTTTCCGCACCAGCCTTTGAACGGCTCGCCAGAAGTTGTCGCGTTGCCAATCGGTGTAGATGACGTTGTCTTCATGCGATCGGCGCCAGGGCTGACCGCCGTCGATGTTGGGGGAGACCGTCGTGCAAGCGTCAATCGTGACGATGCAAGCGAACGGCCGGCCAAAGCCGCAATAGAGAAAGCCGCTGTAATAGGCAATGTTGTGCATGGACGTGAGCACGACCGCGGGGATGTCGCGCCGAGCCATTACATCTCGCAAATCCGCCAGACGTCGCGCGTACTCCGCTTGCGAGAAAGGCAATGTTGCTTTGGTGCCGTTGTGGCACGTGAAATACTGAGAACGTTCGGGTGATGGGGACATACAATCTCTCCTCCGCCGGGCGGAGTAGAGCGCGCCCAGCACAACGTCCCGGCGTTCAGGACGAAGTCGGCACCCAAAACAAGGCGCCGAAGGACAACGACAAGCAGCGACGCCATCGCTGCGAGCAGTCGACAATTAATCTGGTTCGATGTCGGCGGTCAAGCCTCGGTCAAATGGCCGGTTCGGCGCATGAACCGGCGCCTCGTCGTCCGCTCTTCGCTCGGCGATCGACATCTCGCGTCACCAAGCAAGTGTCCAGGCGGCCCAGCGTCGGGGGCGATCATTGGTAACGAGACGGCCGGTCCAAGCCTGACGTGGAGATCGTGCAGATGCAGATCGAGACGTGTGACGTCAGACGCGAAACCTTGCGCGATCGGCAATGTGTCGAGAGCCTATTGCAGTGCCTTTCGTTGCGCGGATCTGTGGTAGGTCAAATACTGGCGTTGCGTGGAAATATGGTCGGCCAGATACTTGGCGTCGTGCCAGACGCCCCAGATGAACGAGGACCCCCGTCGCGACAACCATGGCAACCCTAGGAAATAGATCCCGGGTTCCGCTGAAACACCGCGCTGATGCTTCGGCCGCCCGTCTTCGTCGAACGTGTCAACCTTCAACCAGTTGAAATCGACCGCGTAACCTGTTGCCCAGACGATTGAGGTTATCCCGGCCTCCGCAAGATTCAACTCAAGAATGGGATCGGTCACACAGTGCGGATCCGGTTCGAAGTTGCGGGCATCAGGCTCCTCCGGAAGGTCAAGACCATTGCGCGCAACAAATGCGTCGGCTTCATCCAGCACCGACAGATAGTTGTCATCCCCTCGGGCGATATTGTCCGCAAGATCCGGCGCGAATTTCATTATACCGTTTTCGAAGGACTGCGTCAGACCAACTAGTATTATCCCCTGCGCAGCTAGGCGCCGGAAGTCGACCGTGTAGCCGCCATAGGCTCCACTCACCGAGATCGAAACATGTTCCATGCCTGGCTCGACGGCGACGGCATCCCATTTGCCGAGGACTCCAAGCCACCACACGTAGTCGCGCCAGCGATAGCTCCGGGGAGGACGGTGGTGCGGCCCGACCGAAAGGTAAACACGCTTTCCCGCTCGCATCAGTTCATCCGCAATTTGCACCCCCGATGCCCCCGAGCCGACCACCAAAGCTGCTCCTTCCGGTAGCTGGTCGGGATTGCGGTACGTTTTGGAATGGATCTGCGTGATTCCTGCGTCTTCGGGAATGACGGCCGGGATGACAGGGTGTTGGAAGGGGCCGGTAGCGGCAACCACATTGACGGCTTCGATCACGCCCTCGGACGTTTCGACACGGAAGCCGGGGCGGCCAACGTTTCTGCGCACCTCCCTGACCTCGACACCGCAGCGGACAGGGGCTGCGATTTTTTCTGCGTACGCAACGAAGTAGTCGGCGACGCTCTCCTTACCGGGAAAGGCATCGGGGTCGATGTTGTCAAACGTCATGCCTGGAAACCTGTCATGCCAGGCGGGACCATTGGCAACCAAAGAGTCCCATCTTTCGGAACGCCAACGTTCAGCAATTCGGTGGCGCTCCAGAATCAGATGCTGCTCGCCATTGTTGCTCAGGTGCTCGCTCATGGCTAAGCCGGCCTGGCCACCGCCAATAACGAGTGTCCCAACATTTTCGATTGACATTCCAGCGCCCCTTCCCGGCCATTCAGTACATCAGCGGGCCAATCCGCAAGCCTACGGGATCCGGTGGTTGGCCAAAAGACAGAAAAGCCTAGGTTGGTGAGTACCGGCGCATTGATCAATTCAATGCTTGGACAGGGACACGTGAGGCGGCTGCTCCCAATTTGCAATGAGCGGCGCGCTGGTATGAAATCGAGTCAGAGACGGTAGCCACCGTATTCATCGGGAATCTTTTGGCCTTGATACCGGATCGCTTGGAGACCAGGATGAAACATACCCGCATTCGCAAGTTCAACACCAAACAAACCTACCCGGAGCAGAATCTCGACAATGATTTCTGCCAGGCAGTCGTCACTTATGGTGGCAAGATCGTGTGGCTACGCGGTCAGTGTCCACAGAACCTGGACGATGCGGCAAATATTGACAGCTACGATCCGGTGGAGCAGACCCATAAGGTGATGCAGAACATCCAGCAGTTGATCGAGGAAGCGGGTGGCCGCATGGAGCATCTGGTGAAGGTGGTCGTCTACCTCACTGACGTGCGACACCGCGAGATGGTCTACCGGACCATCGGCGAATACATCAAAGGCGTGCATCCCGTCTCGACCGGGCTGGTGGTGCAGGCTTTGGCCCGACCCGAATGGCTGGTTGAAATTGACGGCACAGCAGTGATCCCGGATTGAACGCTATGACCTTTTCGCTTGTTGCCCGTTGCGCCGACACTGGCATGTTTGGTGTCGCGATCTCATCGTCCTCCCCAGCGGTTGCCGCGCGGTGCTCATATGCCCGTGCCGGCGTCGGTGCTGTGGCCTCGCAGAACGTGACTGACCCGACTTTGGGGCCAAAGGCATTGGACCTGATGGAGCAGGGTATGAGCGCCGGAGAAGCTATCGCGCGGGTGCAGGAGCGCGGGACGTTCATCGCGTACCGCCAAGTGCTTGTCGTGGATGCGGCGGGCCGCACGGCCATTCACTCCGGGCCGAATTCACTGGGCATATGGACCGCCGCGCAGGGCGAGAATGCTGCCTCGGGCGGCAACCTTTTGGCGAATGATGGAGTCCCTCCGGCCATCATCGACGGCTTTCTCCGGTCGTCCGGTCATCTCGGAGACCGCTTGATCGCGGCCATGTGCGCAGGATTGGCTGCCGGCGGTGAGGCGGGGCCCGTCCACTCGGCTGGACTCAAGCTCGTGGACAAGGTCAGTTGGCCGGTCGCCGATCTACGATGCGATTGGACGGAAGATTGCCCGGTCGAGGCCGTTGCTAGGGCATGGGAAGTGTACAAACCGCAGCTTGAGGCCTACATCCAGCGCGCACTCGATCCCCGCGAGGCGCCATCCTATGGCGTTCCCGGTGACGAGTGAATCGCGAGGACTCCGATCCAGGAAGATCCCGGGCAATCATGTGCATTCGTATCATTCGGCATCGACGGCTTGGGCATTGCGGGACTTGGAGGCACGCGCGGCGGCGCAGCGATCTCGAAATTCGCGCGAGAAGGGATCGACTGGACCGAAACGGCCGGGGTCAAACGACGTTAGGTCATACTTGGGGTCTTCTCGCCGCGCCAGCGCCGACATTGCCGAACCAATCCCGGCGGAGAGGGCAATGCCACTTCCACAGCATCCGGCTGCCGCGAAAAAGCCGGAGGCCCCTGGAACCGCGCCAAGAAGTATGGCACCGTCCGGCGTGTAAGTGGAGAGACCGCTGACATATGATG
>JBPCWB010000639.1:0-5883 GCA_051009955.1 Hyphomicrobiaceae bacterium
CAAGCGGGTGACCACATCGATGGAAAACTCGGGCAGATCAAATGATTGCAACTGGCCGTCGGGTCCGAGACTCCCTTCACCTCGCACCGCAATATTCTGGCCATCGACCCGAATATTGTCCAACCGCGCCTCTCCGCCGGGCACCGATACAACATCGAACTCAACATTTGCACGCCGGCCAATTGGTTTGCGCCAGGCAAGGCTCTCAATCGACACATCCGACTTTGTTAGATCAATGCGCACGTGCGCACTTTCCGGCTGTTCGGACTTGCCGTTGACCTTCAGAGTGACATCCACGTCCATGGGGCCCTGGACAAGATGATTGACCTGAAGGCCCAGCTGCTTGCGATCAGCCTGATCCAGTGTCGCCGAGAGCCGCACCGGCGGCTGGCGGCCCTGCGGCGCATCAACGAAGCCCTGCCACTGCAGAGCGACGGGTATTCCAGCCAGGAGCAGCTGACCCTTTGCCGAAAAATCATTGCGATCGATATCAATCACAACCTTGGAACCACGAACGTCGAAGTTGCGCCAGATTTTCGGCACCGCACCATCGAGAATGCGAAGCTGCCCTGCAACGGTAACCGGCGGCAAGGCGTCCGGTCGGTCGATTGGAACGGTCAGATTGAAACGTCCGTCAAGGCGGGCGTTGGCGCGCTTCGCGAGGTCAGTCGCGACCGCAAGATCGATCACGCCCAACCGTGCCGCGATCTCCAGGCCATCCGAGATATCACCTTTGACGCGAAAGACCGTGTCACCATCGACCGCCGGATCAAAGATATCGGCAGCCACCATACGCATGTCTGTAATGTTCAGCGAGCGGTCATCGCCGACCACAAATGCAGCTTCCGGTACGGAGACGTCCAACGTCTCATCTTTCAGATTGATCGTCGCCCGTTCTGCGAAGACGGCCGGCAAGGCTTCATCGACCAGAAAGCGCACATTGCTCAAGTCTATCTTCAAGGATTGGCCAAATTCCGAGCGGGGGGGATCATCCGATGACGTCGCGTTGTCCGCCCTAATCAGTTTGAACGCGAATGTGCCGCCCGCAACCTGCCCGGAGCGCAAATTGCGTTTGGCCCATAGGCGCGCCTTCGGCGCGATATAGGTCGGCCAGAAGCCAAAGAAATTCGCTGAAAGCATCGGACCCAGACGGCCCGAAACCGATAGTCCGGGGGACGGGCCGGCATACACTATGCCTTTCAACGCGACTTCTCCGTCGCCGGCCTTTGCAACGACGCTGTCGAAGTTGACGATCCCCTCGGTCGGAAAAACCGTACCGTCCGCTAGCCATTCCTCAAGCTTGATGAATGTGCCAGTACGACCCGTGCTCAATCGGCCATCGCTGGAGCGCAAGCTGAAGTCCCATGCCCACGTATCCTTGTTGGTCGGTCGCGGCGTGAGGCTCCCGGCCACGGTGATCCGGCTTCCCGCCCAACGGAGCTTCGACGGCAGGACCTGCAAACTATTCTGGCCACGGCTGAAGCGAAGACGCACGAGTCCAGTATCAATTCCGGGCGACATCTCTGCGAGCCCCGGAAGCGCGATCCGACCGCGTCCCAGACCAATCTCAAAATCTCCACTCAGCACTTCACCTTTCGGCGATAGGACAAGATCAGCCTTGCCGCTGACGGGAAATTTCAGCGACGTCAAGCTGGACAGCCCCGGAATGACCTCTGCGAGAGTTTCTGGAGCCAGATCCCGGATCGTCGTCGACAGCTGCACGGTTTCGGACTTGCGCGATTCTTCGGCGCGAAGCTCGACCTGCCAGTTACCGCGTGCCGAAGCGATCGTCACGCGGCCAGTCAACTTACTACGCGCACTGAAACGGCTGAGGTCAAATTCGGCGTTGGGAATTTGCCAAACCGTGCGCGCACCACCCTGATTGATCAAGAGGGAAGCGTTGCGCACGCCGACGCGCTCGAGATAGGACGTCGTATTTGACCGCTCGCGGGCGCGTTCGGCCAACAGAGCGATCGTGCGTGCGAGGTCAATACGTCCGGCACCAGGTGAATTGGCAGACGACGAGGGGCTTCGGGCAGGCGGCACAGTTGCCTTACTCTGTCCTGGCCGGGCTTCCGCGTCCTTCCGCGCAATACCGGTTTTATTGTCGATGCTCAGAGCCAAGCCGCTCTCTGCGTTATAGAAGGCACGCAATTGCGGCTCGATCAGCACAATGCGAGACGGCGAAATTTGACCGCGGAAAAATGCCCGGCGGCTGACTTCCACGGAGGCCAGCGGCGCAACCGCGACGGCTTGGCCACCCAAATCGTCCATCCGCACATCTTTCAGGCGGAACTCAAAACTGTTGCCGCGCAACTCAACGATGGCTTCGCCGATGCTGACCTTGAAGTCCGACAGCTCGCTGTTGATGCCGCGGGCAATGGGCTCCGACAGAAATGGCAACGAGACCGGACCGTTGAGCAACCGCACGTAGGCGATGCCAACGGCGACTGTCAGCAGCAGGACAACCGGAAGGACAAACCGAAACGCAACAACACCAAGACCACGCCAGATTGCCAGGGCCGGTGACACGCGCAATTCGGCTGCCGGCCCACCGGCATCGGAGGCCTGCCGTCGCCGGCGTCGTCGCGTCCTTGCCGTCTCAGGCACCCCTGTTCATCTCCCAAAATCCCAACGCCCGTTCCCAATCCATTTGTGCGCCGGCAAGAGATACTCTTCCCCGGCTGCAAATTGAACTGCCAGCCCTGTCCGCATTGCCGACCGGGGCTCAGAGCAATTTGCGTTCCAGACCTTGTCTTTGTACATAGCCCGTTTAACACATACCTCCTGCTGGCCCCCCAGCCGGCAGGTTCATTGTCATGACTACACGATCCCAAAAAGCGACCAAAGAAAGGCAAAAATGATGCTTGACGAGGGCAAAAAGGCGCCGGACTTCAAACTCCCGAAAGATGGTGGGGAAACCCTTCATCTGGCCAACCGGAAAGGCCGTTACGTCGTTCTCTTTTTCTATCCAAAAGACGATACATCGGGTTGCACAAAAGAGGCCATCGCATTCACAAGCCTTGCTTCGGAATTTGATTCGCTCGGTGCCGACATCGTTGGCTTGTCACCCGACAGCGTGGCAAGTCACGACAAGTTCAAGGCCAAGCACGATTTAACCGTCGACCTCGCCGCTGACGAGGAAAAGAAGGTGCTCGAAAAATACGGCGTCTGGGTGGAAAAATCCATGTACGGTCGCAAATACATGGGCGTCGAGCGCACCACAGTCCTCATCGATCCCAAAGGCAAAATCGCCAAGATCTGGCGGAAGGTCAAAGTTCCGGGTCACGCCGAGGCCGTCCTGGCGGCACTCAGGGAGTTGTCGGGCGCATAGTGGCAGAAGCAGACGCAAAACAACCGATGGTCTCTCCTGCACCGAGTCTTGTGGAAGCCGCGTGTGAGATTGTCGAAACGGCAGATCTGTCTGCAAAGACCGCTTTGGCAAAATCAGTTGCGAAGGCATGGTTCGGCCATCGTCTCTGCCTGAAGCGCATGAGCCGTCCTGTCACGATGCCGTCCAGACCCGGGCGACCTCCCGAACCCGTGCTCTTGCCGCCGCGCATGATGCCCAAGCGCTCAACAAAAGGAGAAAAGGGACGCTTTGCTCTTCTCCATTCACTGACACATATCGAACTCAGCGCCGTCGACATGACCTGGGATCTGGTGGCCCGCTTTTGCCATGTCCCTATGCCCCGTACCTTCTATGACGACTGGGTGCAGGTCGGTTTGGAAGAGGCCAAGCACTTCGAACTGCTGCAGCGACGGCTAACCGAGCTTGGCGGCTGCTACGGAGATCTGCCAGCCCATGATGGACTTTGGCAGGCCGCGCAGGCCACAGGGCATGACCTGCTCGCGCGCTTGGCGATCGTCCCGTTGGTCCTCGAAGCACGCGGCCTTGATGTCGGACCGGGTATGATCCAGAGGCTGATAGCGGTCGGCGATCATTCCTCTGCAGACATACTCAAGATCATCTACCGCGATGAAAAACGCCATGTGGCCTTTGGAATGCGCTGGTTTCGCTTTCTGTGCAACCGGGAGAAATTGCCGTTGGAAAGCACGTTTCATCGCCTCGTTCGCACTCATTTCCGGGCACCGATGAAACCACCGTTCAATGAACAGGCCCGATCCGAAGCCGGTCTCACGCCGGGATTCTACAAACCACTCAGTGCGTTCGGTCTCCCGGCCTGAGGTCAAACAGCCCCGATCGGCCGTCTCCTGGAGGAATTGGCAGCCGTAAATCATCAAATTTATCCCATGATTAATGGCTTGCGCGGGTTGACACCAAAGCCACAATTCATTCCGCCAAGTCCGATTTCGAGCAAAATCGATTCGTTTCACCACTGATCGTGTGCTAGCCTCCGGCGCGCTGGCGCGACAACCAGCGGATCAAGAGGGAGCTTCAAAGCCCGATGGGCCCCGGTTCGGCACAACCGGCGGTCTGCAAGGATGAGGGACCGTTGTCGAATTATGAAAGTAGAAAGCCAGAGAAGGATAGCCCCGCAGTGAACGCAACCACCCAACCATCAGGCTTCGCGAACGGGCCGGGCGCGAATATCGCTGCCGGCGGTCCTTCGATCAGCTCTACACCCGGCCGGCAAGCGACACCTGGTGCGCCTTCGGTGATCGGGCCCGATCTCACCATCATGGGCAATCTAATTTCTTCGGGGGAAGTGCAGGTCGACGGCGAAGTCCAAGGCGACCTTTACGGTACACATATCGTTATCGGCGAAAAGGCGCGTATAACGGGCGCCGTCAATGCCGAGGAGATTGTTGTTCGAGGTCACGTCATGGGCTCGGTCCGCGGCCGCAAGGTCATGCTGCAGGCAACAAGCCATCTGGAGGGCGACGTCCACCACGAGTCGCTGGCGATCGAACAGGGCGCTTTCTTCGAAGGCAGATCACGCCGCTCCGATGATCCGCTTGCCGGCGTGCAACGTCCGGAGTCCAGCGCACCGTCTACGCCTTAACCATACGACCCCCGCCAGCAAAACATTTCAGTGGCGGTTCGATGCGATCCGCCAACTGCAACGATTAGGCCACCTCCATCGGATGCCCGGTCCATTCCACAAGTTGTAGCTGCCGAACTGTGCCGGATGACAGGAGCGGTTGAAATGCGCGCTCATGGCAGGTTAGCAAGATGATCTGCTGGTTGTGTGCGGCCTTTTGCAGGATATCGAACATCAGTCCAAGGCGCTCATCGTCCGAAAACACCAAGGCGTCGTCCAAGATCAATGGAGCTGATCCACCCTTTTCGGCAAGCAATCCCGCGTAAGCGAGACGTGCCAACAGCGAGATCTGTTCGCGTGTCCCATCACTGACGGCGGCAATCGGCTCTGACACAGCGTTGCGTGTGAAGCTGGCAACTGCGAGTTTCTGGTCCAGCCCGAATGACACATCGGGGAACAACATACCGCCGATGTCTTTCATGCGGGCTGCAACCGGCGCGGTGAATGTCGCGCTGCGACGACTGCGCAAGGCGGCAAGTTCTCGTTCAAGCATCTCGAGTGCCGCCACCGTTTCCCGCATGGCATCCAGTCGCTGCGCGGCCGCGGCGCGCTGTTCGTCCAATTCCGCGTGTTGCGCCTCGACACCATCTTCCGCGTCGCGCTGCAACCCACCCTCGACCGAACGCAACTCTTCCCGCAAACGCTCGCGCTCCGCCTGATGTTGGCGGGTTGCTCGCCGCAGAGACTCAAGCTCGTCTTGCATCTTCGAGAGTGTGTCAAAACTTGGCGCCTGCTCCGACCACGCCGCTGCATCGCGGACGGCGAGATTGGCGGCATGATCAGCCTCCGTCGCCTTGGAAGCCAGGTCCAGCCGGTGCTTGGCATGATCAGCGATACTGCACGTAAACGATTCAACAATCGCTTCGCGGCGCTCGCT
>JBPCWB010000640.1:0-9470 GCA_051009955.1 Hyphomicrobiaceae bacterium
GGTAAGTGCCTTTCTACGCTACCAATGCCTGCCCGGCGGAAATGCCATTCCGCCGTCTGCATTTGCAGGTCCTCCGACCTCATCCCCAACTATGGCGCCCACAGGACAAAATTGTCGTCCTAAGATCATGTCCCCGCGCGCAATCAATGGCACGACACGCGACCGCAGTCATTCAGGCGCCGAGGGGAAACGAGTTGGCACAGCTGGACGAACAGATCGAGATCTCAGATCATGGCGAATTCGGTGCCATGGTGCTCACACCATCTCGTCGCATTCGGACGACGCCATTCACGGCGCACAATATTGCCGCCGGCGCGCAGGCGTATACCGTTTATAATCACATGCTGCTGCCAACCACCTTCCAATCGGTTGAGGACGACTACTGGCATTTGCTGTCCTACGTCCAGCTTTGGGACGTCAGTGCCCAAAGACAGGTGGAAGTTGCCGGGCCTGACGCCCTTCGCCTGGTCCAGTTGATGACACCGCGCGACGTAACGACACGTTTTGATGTTGGCCAATGCAAATACGCCCCGCTCGTCGATCAAGACGGCGGCATGATCAATGATCCGGTCATCGTCCGGGTCGCCGATGATCGCTTTTGGCTGTCGATTGCGGATTCTGACGTGCTGCTGTGGGCACGCGGTCTCGCCTACGGGCTGGGGCTGAATGTGCAGATCTCAGAGCCCGATGTGTTTCCGCTGGCCGTGCAGGGGCCGCTGGCCGAATCCTTAATGGCCGACGTGTTTGGTGACGCCGTCCGTGATATTCGATTTTTTCGCTCGTCCATGCTGCAATTCAACGGCGTCGACCTGCTCGTCGCCCGGTCCGGCTGGTCCAAACAGGGCGGGTTCGAGATTTATCTCGATGTGCCGGCCATGGCTGATGATCTTTGGAACACGCTGATGGCTGCAGGTCGGCCCTACAATGTGCGGGCGGGTGCACCCAATCTCATTGAACGCGTTGAAGGGGGGCTACTGTCCTACGGCTCCGATATGACGCGCATGAACTCACCCCTCGAGTGCGGTTTGGAGCGGTATTGTGCGCTCGACGGAGATATTGATTTTATCGGCAAGTCAGCCCTTCGGCGCCAGCGTGATGCCGGCGTCGCGCGCCGTATTCGCGGCTTGGTGCTAACCGGTCCGAAGGTGCCGCCAGCGACAACGGCTTGGACGGTATTCTCCCAGAATACGCCGGTCGGCTATCTGACGACAGTGGCATTCTCTCCCCGGTTCGGCTGCAACCTCGCGTTTGCGATGTTGGATGCGGGCCACAGTATTGTCGATACGACGCTTTCCGTCGAATGCACTGACGGAATAATGCGGGACGGGCTGGTCGTCGAACTCCCCTTTGACCGAGGGCGTATTGAGCAGCTGCAGACCGGCTGACCGCTTGATCCTGGTCACATTGCCTCAACCATAAATCATTTAATGTTATTCCGAATCCTTTTGTTGGTTCGGAGTATCCTATGCATTATTGTACGCGCCCGTGGGGGTAGGCGTACGGTCGTGCGAACTCGCACTGACCGAGGGTGTCGCTGTGCGTTGTCTGTTGGGAGCAAAGATGTCGGACCTGCTTCGGGTAGAGGACCTACGTGTCGGTTTCTCCCTGCATGGCCATGCCCTTGAAGTGGTTAAGGGCGTAGACTTTCGCATCAAGCCCGGGTCCGTGGTTGCGCTCGTTGGTGAGTCCGGTTCCGGGAAATCCGTCATTTCACAGGCAATCATGGGTATTTTGCCCAGCGTCGCGTCGATTACCGGCGGACGTATTCTGTTTAATGACGATGACGAAGGCACCGCTTACAATATCGCGAATCTGGACCGTAACGGCCAGCAGATGCGATCGTTGCGTGGCGACCGTCTTTCGATGATCTTTCAGGAGCCGATGAATTCACTGTCGCCGCTCTACACGATCGGCAACCAGGTTCAAGAAGCCCTGGCGATTCACAAACGCGCCAGCCCGAACGAGGCCCGCGAGCGCACGGAGCATATGCTCAATCTGGTGGGTTTTCCCGACCCGTCTCGCGCCTATGACATGTATCCATTTGAGCTCTCAGGTGGCCTGCGCCAACGCGCAATGATTGCCATGGCGCTGATTTGTGAGCCCGCTTTGTTGATCGCTGATGAGCCGACCACTGCGCTCGACGTCACGATCCAGGCCCAGATTCTCAGCCTGCTCAAGGATCTCCAGGAACAGATCGGCATGGCAATCCTGCTGATCACACATGACCTCGGCGTGGTTGCCAACATGGCCGACGAGGTCGTCGTCATCTATCACGGCGAGATCATGGAAGCGGGTCCGTCGGAGCCTATATTTCGTGGTCCCCGCCATCAGTATCTCAAGGCTTTGTTACGCGCCGTTCCCCACTTCGACATGAAGCCCGGTGAGCGATTGGTGTCGCTGCGCGACAGTTCGGACGAACAGCGCTCGGTCACCTTGATCGACAGGCGGCCGCCGCCGTCGACGTCGAACGTGCCGTTGCTCTCGATCAAGAACATTACGAAGTCCTTTGAATCAAAAAAGGCTCGCGGATGGTTCGGCAGCGGCAAGGGCGAAGCGATCAAAGCGGTCGACAACGTCAGCCTCGATATTCAGCGCGGAGAGTGCCTGGGACTTGTTGGTGAGAGCGGCTGCGGAAAGACGACATTGTCCAAGATCATCATGCGCGCGCTGACGCCGGACAGTGGTCATCTCATGTACGACAACGGCGAGCAACGGCATGACCTGCTCGACCTTAGCCAGAGACAACTGCAGAACTTTCGCACACGTATTCAGATGGTCTTCCAGGACCCCGTGAATTCGCTGTCACCACGTATGACAGTACTGAACATCCTGCGGGAGCCGATGGAAATCCATGGCATCGGATCGGCCACCGAGCAAACAGATCGTGCAGTCGAACTGATGCAGGCGGTTGGCCTCGATCCACGATTTCTCAATCGCTACCCCCATAGCTTCTCCGGCGGCCAGCGTCAGCGAATCGGGATCGCACGCGCACTCGCGTTGCGGCCCGACATGATCATCTGCGACGAGCCAGTGTCGGCACTGGACGTTTCGGTCCAGGCGCAAATCCTGAATCTCCTCTGGGACCTGCGGACGGAGCTCGGCCTGACTTATATTTTCATTTCGCACAATCTCGCCGTTGTTGACTACATCGCAGACCGCATCGCGGTCATGGCCAGGGGCCGCATCGTCGAAATCGCGCCGCGGGAAGTTCTGTTCCGCGAGCCGGTTCATCCCTACACGCGCTCGCTGTTGCGCGCCGTCCCTTATCCGGATCTCGACCGCACCCTCGACCTCCGCACGCTCGGAAGCACCGAGGCCTCCGACCCAGCAACCTGGGAGCCGAAATTTCGCAATGGCGATAGTCCGGACTCGCTCCGGCACCTGCCACTGGGTGATGGCCATTTCGTGCTTGCCAACGAAAACACCAACCCGTCGGAGCTTTCGGCATGACCGCTCGATTGTATCGCTTGTCGTCATCTGCGGTGGCATCGTCGGTTGGAATCGTCACTCTTTTTATCTGGCTCTTTGTTTGGCCCAAAATTGCTTCAGCCGGAAACTACGTCGAGGCACCGGTTCTTAAGACGCTTGTCGATGCGGGCAAACTGGCGCCCATTCATGAGCGCCTTCCGGCCATCCCGAAGGTCGTCGACCTGCCGGCTCAGGGACGCAAGAACGGGCGCCATGGCGGTCGCATTCGAATGCTCATGGGCCGCGAAAAAGACGTTCGAATGATGGCCTATTACGGCTACTCCCGCCTTGTGGCCTACAATCAGAAATTCGAATTTGAGCCCGACATTCTGCGTGAATTCCAAGTCGAAGACGGCAGGATATTTACGTTGCATCTGCGCCCCGGTCACAAATGGTCGGACGGACATCCGTTCACAGCCGAAGATTTCCGATTTTTCTGGGAAGACATTGCCAACAACAAGAAGCTTTCCCGGGGTGGGCCACATCGCTTTTTGCTCGTTGACAACAAGCCACCGCAGTTCGAGGTCCTTGACGAACTCACTGTTCGCTATACATGGCACGCGCCGAACCCATATTTCTTATCGGGCCTCGCCCACACCCGCGCGTTGTACATTTTTGCGCCGGCACACTACCTCAAGACGCTTCACGGCAGATACGCGAGCCCAAAGAAGCTCAAGAAGAAGTGGTACAAGAACTTCAAGAAAAAGAGTCGGCAGTACCAACCATCCAATCCCAAATTGCCGACGCTCGAAGCCTGGATGAACCGGACCAAGCCGCCGACTTCTTTGTATGTCTTCGAGCGAAATCCATATTTCCATCGCGTGGATACCAAGGGTCTGCAGCTGCCGTATGCCGATTCCGTCTCGCTCAACATCGGTTCGCGTTCCCTGGTGCCGGCAAAAACCGGCAGCGGCGATAGCGATCTCCAGGGTCGTTATTTGCGCTTCGACGATTACACCTTCCTGAAGGCCGCGGAGCGGCAGGGATCGACGAAGGTCAAGCTCTGGCGCCGCGGCGTCGGCTCGGTGATGGCGATCTTTCCGAACCTGAACACGAACGACGCCGTCTGGCGCAAAATCTTTCATGACGCCAATGTCCGCCGGGCGCTGTCGCTGGCGATCAATCGCCGCGAGATCAACCAGGTGATCTACTATGGTCTCGCCAAAGAGAGCGCGAACACGGTGGTGGAAGAGAGCCCCCTGTATCGCAAAAAATACGCCAAATCCTTTGCTGCGTTCGATATCGAGGAAGCCAACCGGCTGCTCGATCAGACCGCGCTGTCGAAAAAAAATAATGCCGGCATTCGACTCCTCCCCGACGGCCGCAAAGCCGAAATCATTCTGGAAACGCGCGGCGAAGGCAACGAGCAAACCGATGTTCTCTCGCTCATCGCCGATACGTGGCGCAGGATAGGAATTCTCCTGTATGCCCGTCCGACACACCGCGATCTGCTGCGCAGTCGCGTCTATACGGGTGACACACTCATGGCGGCATGGCCGGGATACAACAACGCGATACCAACGGCAGACATGAGCCCGATTGATTTCGTGCCGACATCCAAGCAGCACTATCAATGGCCAAAATGGGGTGACTATTTCTGGACCAAAGGCAAGGCCGGCGAGGCACCTACGCTGCCCGAAGCCAAGCAGCTGATTGGTTTATTGCACGACTGGCACAAGGCCACCACGAAGGCCGATCGCGCAGCGATTTGGCACAAGATACTGAACATCCACGCCGAGCAGGTTTTTACCATTGGCACGGTCAACGGCACCAAACAGCCGATCGCGCACGCACCTGGTCTGCGCAACGTGCCGAAGCAAGGCATCTGGAATTACTTCCCGGGCGCATACTTCGGGATATATCAGCCCGATACGTTCTTCTTTGACGTGGCACAGAATTAGGCGGAACGGGCGCATGATTACTTATATTTTCCGCCGCATTTTGTTGATGATCCCGACGTTACTGATCATCAGCGCCCTCGTCTTCACACTGATCGAATTGCCGCCGGGTGACTATTTCGAGAGCCATATGGCCGAGCTCGAAGCCCAGGGCGAGAGTATTGACCAGCAGCAGATCGATGAACTCAAACAGGAATACGGGTTCGATCGCCATCCCGTCGAACGTTACTTCGTATGGCTGGGCGGGCTGGTTCAAGGGGACTTGGGCTACTCCTTCGAATATGAACTGCCCGTCAACGAGGTCGTCGGCGATCGATTGTTCCTGACCATGCTGGTTGCCTTCGTCACGATCATTGTGACGTGGGTCATCGCCTTTCCGATCGGCATCTACTCGGCCACGCATCAATACAGTTGGGGAGACTACGGTCTGACGTTCCTGGGCTTGCTCGGGATCGCGACGCCGAACTTTCTTCTCGCTCTTCTTTTGATGTATCTTGCCAACGTCTACTTCGGCCTCTCGATCGGCGGCCTCATGGATGCGGAGTTCGTCAATCAATCGATGAGCTGGGCCAAATTCGTTTCGATATTGGAACATCTCTGGATCCCGGTCATCGTCATCGGCACGTCGGGCACGGCAGGGATGATCCGAACGCTGCGTGCCAATCTTTTGGACGAGTTGCAGAAGCAGTATGTGACAACGGCGCGCGCGAAGGGCCTGGCCCCGTTCCAGTCGCTGGTCAAATACCCGCTCAGAATGTCGCTCAATTTCTTCATTGCCGACATTGGAAAGCTGCTGCCGACGATTGTCTCGGGGGCTGAGATCGTGGCCATCGTCCTGTCACTCGAAACAACGGGCCCGATGCTCATTAAGGCTCTGCAAAGTCAGGACATGTACCTTGCCGGCTCGTTCTTGATGTTCCTCGCGTTCCTGACGGTCATTGGTGTGTTGATCTCGGATATTGCGTTGGCAATCCTTGATCCGCGCATTCGCCTGAGTGGAGGGCAGACCAAGTGAGCTCCACGATACTGCCGCCGCCGGGCGCCGATCTCGACCACTATGTCAACGAGGCTCCGTTCGATCCGCGTTCGATCGAGCAACTGACAAAGGCACAGGAGAAGATCTACCTCGCTTCCCAGTGGAGGTTGATGTGGTGGAAGTTCTGCCGCCACCGCGTCGCCGTCGTCTCAGGCGCGTTTCTCGCGATCCTCTACTTCGCCATCGTCATCGCAGAGTTCTTGTCACCCTACAATTATCAGTCGCGCCACATCGACTACATCTACGCCCCGCCGCAGGCCCTGCATTTCTTTCACGATGGCTCTTTTGTCGGCCCTTTTGTCTACGGCCTCAAGTATCGCCTCAATATGGAGAACTTGAAACGTGAGTACACGCCAGACAAGTCGGACGTTCAGCCGCTCCGGTTCTTCTGTCGTGGTGAAAGCTACCGCTTCTGGGGGTTGTTCGACGGCAACACCCACTTCTTCTGCCCGGCAGAAGGCGGGCAAGCATTCCTTCTCGGCACGGACAAGCTCGGCCGGGACATGGTCTCTCGCACTATTCACGGAGCCCGCATTTCGCTGACCATCGGCCTCGTCGGCGTGGCGGTCAGTATTTTTCTCGGCATCGTTCTTGGGGGCCTCGCCGGATATTTCGGTGGGACGACCGATCTACTCGTCCAGCGTCTGATCGAGGTGCTGCAAAGTCTCCCATCTATCCCATTGTGGCTGGTGATCGGTTCTCTGGTGCCTATCACCTGGAGCGCGCTGACTGTGTATTTCTTCATCACGGTCATCCTTGGCATGATTGAATGGACGGGTCTGGCGCGCGCGGTTCGCTCAAAGCTCCTGGCGTTGCGGGAAGAGGATTATGTTCTGGCAGCCCAGCTGATGGGCGCGCGCAGTTCACGCGTCGTTGGACGTCATCTTGTTCCAGGCGTGACCAGCCATTTGATCGCATCGGCCACGCTCGCCATACCAACGATGATTCTGGGCGAGACGGCGCTGAGTTTCCTGGGTCTCGGTTTGCGCGAGCCCATCACAAGCTGGGGTGTTCTGCTGACAAACGCGCAGAACATCAACGTCGTCGCGCTTTACCCCTGGCTCATGCTTCCTGTCGTTCCCGTGATCCTGGTTGTTCTGGCGTTCAACTTTCTGGGAGACGGCTTGCGTGATGCGGCGGACCCCTACAAGTAGGTGCGAGCAGAACTGAAGAGGAAAATCCGCGCGAGCGAAGCACGTCCCGGCAAAAACATGGCTTGACGAAGCCGTGTTCGATCTGATTGGTCTGAACTGAACGGATAGGAAGCGATCAATCGTTCGCCTGAAGATTTGACTATTCAGTCCGGGTTCAGCGAGTGCACCTACAATCCTGCACTTCAGGTCCCATTACTCACCACGGCGGGCACCAACAAAGCGGTAACAAATATGGTCATGATGCGGCGCAATCGACACATTCGTGTCCTGATGTACAGTCACGACACGTTCGGTTTGGGGCACCTGCGTCGCTGCCGTGAAATCGCTCACGCGCTTGTCGAGCAGTATAAGGGCCTCCACGTACTCATCGTCTCGGGCTCATCAATCGCAGGCGCATTCGACTTTCGCGCGCGCGTTGACTTCATCAAAATTCCGAGCGTCATCAAGCTCTACAATGGCGAATACACGTCGCTTTCGAAACATATCGATTTGAGCGAGACGCTGGCGTTGCGCCGGTCGATCATCGAGCATGCTGCGACGCATTTCAGGCCTGACATATTCATTGTCGACAAGGAGCCGCGTGGGCTGCATGGCGAACTCGAGCCCAGCCTGCCAATTCTCCGCGATCAAGGTTGCCACGTTGTCCTGGGGCTGCGTGAGGTCCTCGACGAGCCAGAGGTCGTGGCACGAGAGTGGGCCAAAAGCAATGCCATGGAATGGGTCGAGAACTATTACGACTCGATCTGGGTCTATGGATCGGAAGACTTCTGGCATCCACTCAACGGTACCGAATTGCCGCCGTCCGTTGAAAAGCGCGTGCGCTATGTTGGCTTCCTGGGCCGCCGCGTCCCGCGCATTAGAAAATCGTCGATCCGAAACCTGCCGGACCAGTTCATCCTGGCGACGGCTGGCGGGGGTGGTGACGGCAGTCAGCTGATGCGTCAGATTCTGGCTGCCCGCGAGATTGATCGCCGAGCCAAGTTTCCGTTGGTCATGCTGCTCGGTCCATTCATGTCGTCTCGCGACAGATCAGAGATCTCGCACCGCGCGCGGCGCCTCGACGACGTCTCGGTCTTTGACTTCGACAATCAGATCGAAGGTGTCATGAAGCAGGCGACTGCGATCGTTGGCATGGGCGGCTACAATACGTTTTGTGAGATCATGTCGTTCGACAAGCGTACCCTGCTCATACCGCGCAAAGTCCCGCGGCGCGAGCAACTCATTCGCGCTGAGCGTGCGGCCCACTTTGGCCTCGTCGACATGTTGGACCCGGACGATGCGCGCGATCCTCGCAAAATGGCGAAGGCATTGCAGGAGCTGCCGTTTCGAAAACGCCCGTCGGAGTGCCGCTATCGTATTGACCTCGATGGTCTCAGCCGTATTGGCAAGATTGTCGGGCGTATCATTCGCCAGCGCGACCGCGAGCTGCGGCGCAGCCGTGTTGTCGTCCGGCGCGAACCTGAAATGGCTTGACCAACATGTCTGATGTAATTGGCGTCGTTCTTAAGGGCTATCCGCGTCTCTCGGAAACCTTCATCGCACAGGAACTGCGTGGGCTGGAGGAGGCCGGGCACAAGCTCCGGCTGTTCTCGATGAGGCATCCGACGGACACCCGACACCACCCGATTCACGACGAGATCGAAGCACCCGTGGTGTATTTGCCAGAGTACCTGCATCTCGAACCCCTGCGGGTGCTTGCAGCCATTGCACGGCTGTGTTGGCGACCGCGGTTCTGGCTTGCGGCATGGCAATGGCTCAAAGATCTGACTGGGGAGCCCACCCGCAATCGTGTTCGGCGGTTCGGACAGGGCTGCGTGCTGGCTGCCGAACTCCCTTCGGACGTTGGCCGGCTCTACGCGCACTTTATTCATACGCCGGCAGCTGTCACGCACTATGCCAGTCTGATGACCGGCC
>JBPCWB010000641.1:0-10143 GCA_051009955.1 Hyphomicrobiaceae bacterium
TGGGACGGCGGGATTTGCGCTGATCTCGGCGCGTTCCGTCTTGTCCGTAACGCCGCTACGCCCTTCGACGGCTCGCTTGATGTCATCACAAATCCCGCTCGTCAGAATGGTTCCATTTCAGTTGATCACGCGCTAGTCTGCCTTCTGCAGAAACTCGTGAATGGCTCCGATGCTATGCGTGTCACGGAGCAACGGGGCGTGCCCCTCATTCTCAACGGTATAGGTCAGACAATTGGGGTGCCGCCGCTGCATCTCCTCGACCGTTTTCGGACTTAGCAGGTCCGAATTCTCGCCTCGCAGGACAAGGCACGGCACACGCTTCAGTGCCAGGAACTGAGGCCACAACTCGGGTACCGCACCATCCCTGAGTGCAAAGGACCGGCCAAGGTTTGGATCGTAACCGGCAACCGGCTTGCCGTCGGACTCATTGTACCACTGCTGAGCAATCTCGTGCCAGGCGTCATCCTTTACTGCAGGAAAGAATTCGGCATTGGCATTGCGCACCAGGCGAACGGCTTCGTCCCAACTTCTGGGCGTCGGATCCTTGCCGACGTAACCCGATATGCGCGCGAGACCGGCATACTCGATCACCGGTCCTATATCGTTCAGAACAGCAGCGCCAATGAGGGAGGGTTGGGCAGCCGCCATCACCATCGCGATCAGGCCACCGCGGGACGTACCGATGACGGCCGTATCGTGCAGTTGCTGCGAAGTCATGAAGTCTTGAACGTCGAACATCTCAATCGGGACCGCGTAATCCTTCCAGCTGCGTGCATGATCGGACTGGCCACGACCGCGGCAGTCAAAGGTATAGACGTCCCTTGGCGCCGAGGCGCTTGTCGAGAGTGCCGTTGCGAGATTGTGAAAATCCCTTGAGTTGCGCGTTAGACCGGCAAGGCAGAGGACGGGCCGATGCTCTGCCTTGACCGCCTGATAGTGGCGGCCATAGAGCGAGAGGCCATCGCGGGACGTGATCGTGATGTCACGCCATCGGTCGGCACCCAACGGTTCAGCCATGTCGCGTTTCCCTGGAGTCTGGCCGTTGCGTCTAGGAGCGACGTCGGGCCCGATTCATATCCTGGCGCAAACGAAGCGGATTCTCTTCACCGAGTCGAGCACGATAAACCTGCAGATTGGAAAGCACCTTCTGCGCGTACGACCGGGTCTCCTCGAAGGGAATGCGATAGATCCAGTCGAGCGGTTCCACGCGCGGGCTGCGCGGATCACCAATCGCCCGCAACCACTGGCGCGTGCGACCGGGGCCGGCATTGTAACCGGTGAACGTCAGAATGTAACTGCCGCCGAAGTCATCGGTGCGATCAGCGATGTACGCGGTTGCAATTCGCGTATTGTATGACGGATCTTTGAGAAGATCGGCAATTCGGCACTTGATTTTGTAGTCCTGGCACACGTGCTTGGCAGTGATCGGCATGACTTGCAGCAGGCCGCGCGCGCCGGCGCCTGAAACGATACGTGTATTGAATTCACTTTCCTGCCGCGCGATCGCCAGCACCAATGCCTGCTCTGGTGGTTTGCGCAGGGGTTTGTAGTCGGGCAGGCGGTCCTTTGGATACGAGAAGATGTACAGATTGAAACCGCGGGCGACCCCCGTCTTGCCTATTCGGACCTCGAGTTGCCCATCGCCCAGCAGTTTTGCCAACTGGCCGAACAGCGCCATCTCGGCTTCGGTCTCGAGATTGCGCGCAATCGCCCGGAAGAACCTGAGGATCAGGCCTCGCGGGAGACCTGCTCGATGGGCGACGACAGCGGCGCGGACAGTCTCGTTCGAGAGAAACGCCTCGATCTGCTCGGTCTGCGGATCCTCCGGCAGCGGTAGATCAATGGCCGCGTCTTTCGGAGCGATCATCTGCCGCGAAAGGAGGCCGTGAAAGGTGTCAACGAACCGCGCCCCCGCCTGATAGTGCCGATGTGCTTCGTCTTGTTGGCCCAGCGCCTGCTGCGTTCGGCCAAGCCAGAACTCAGCTTTGGATGTGCTCAGCGGGCCATCGACGAGTTGTCGCATTCGCTGGAAATGGGCCAGCGCCAGTTTTGGTTTGCCACGCATCCGCAACGCCAGCCAACCGGCAAAGAACGCTTGGTCCTTTGCCGCGTTGACGCCGCTCGGGCGAATATCGGCGACAAAATCGTAGGCGAGCTGCGACTTCTTCTGACGGAGAGCGGCAAGAGCATTGCTATGGCGCTCTTCCCACCAGGCGTCAGGCTGGGAAATGCGGTCTGGATCGGTTGGCACGGATTTTAGCAACGCCCAGGCTTCCGTGTATCGCTTGAGACGTCGCAGATGCTGCACCTTCTGGAAGGCGAAGCCCCAGTCGTCCTTCGTTTGCGAGGCCGGAACCCGTTTCAGCCATTTCTGCGCCACGCGCTGACGCAGGAACGCCGCCAGTCGTGCCGTGGCTTTGGCCTGCTCCGCTTTCGGCAGCAATTTGATTACGCGCCTGACGGCCGTGGCGCGACGGCGCCTGGCCGAAGTCCAACGCAGATTGTCAACCAGAAGACGATTGAGCCGGCAGCGATGGTCGTCATGTTTGAGTATCTTACCAAAGCGGTCCAGGAACGGTTTTTCACGATTGCCGGAGATGCCGCCACCGCACCAGGCCTGCGCGGCGAGCTGCTTGGCTTTGCTTTTCCGGCCGAGAGCCAAATAGGCCGATGCATGAGCGGCCAAGCCGACATCGCTGGTGGGCTTGTTCTTCTCAAAGAGCGCAATCGCACCATTGGCGTCATGACCGTCGTCAAACAGCGCCTGTTCCATCCGCCGATTCAACGCCCGTTGATCCGGCCACTTCGGATTATCATCGAGAAACTGCCGCAGGTCGTTGGCGCCGCCGAAGCCGGCGCGAAGCGACAACCAGTCGACCAACTTGCGGGCGTCCTGCTGCTTGATTGTCGATTTGTGCCGTCGCACCTCATCAGGCTGGCGTTTCAGCAAAGCTTTGCGAGCCGCAGCAAAGGATTTCTTGTCCGCATCCGAGAGCTTGAGGTCTATAAGTGGGCGCAGGGCTGCCGTGAGCCGTGCGCGATAGCGCTCCTCGGGATCTTGCGGCTCATCGGTGGCGAGCGTCTTTGGCTCTTCGGTAGGCGTCGCGACTGCGTTCGGCGGACCTGCGCCCTTCTGCGTCAGCGTTTCCGGCGCCTTTTGGGCGTTCTCGGTCGGCGACGTCGCCAGTGGGGCTGGCGCGTCTGGCGCTTCAGCCAGCGTGGCCACCGCGATCAGGCTGAACGTGACCACGCCGATAAAAGCCAGATAAAACGACAGACCAATCTTATTCATGAATCCCTGCGTCGCACCAGCAGCTGTGCGCCCACCAGAACCAAACCACCCAATTTGAGAAGATCAGACCGCGGCCAGCCACACATCTCCGGTCGCAATTCGATCATATCCTCCTGTGGCCTTTACAGTTCGTAACAGTTCGTAGTGGTCAATTTCAAATCAAATGAGGCAATACGACTGCTCCACGGCTTGACGACACGCCCCACGCGGGATTTGATCTGCTGAGAACAGCCATCTGGAACGGTCCGCGGGCGTGCCTGAGAGAATTAACGCATAAGCGTGGTTCCACTTCGCGCGAACACGGTTTACACTTTCCATGGCGATGTGGCGCGCGCAACGCGGCGTCGCATTTGAGCGCAGTAAACCCAAGGCTTCCTACTGTCGATACGGGCGGCTTATGACGCGCCGAACTAACCTTGGGTTTGAGGAGGACACGATGTTTAAGGGCTCAAACACCGCCTTGATCACGCCGTTTCGCGACGGAACGGTTGACGAGGCGACATTTGCTCGGTTTGTGGAGTGGCAAATCAGTGAAGGGACGAATGGTCTGGTTCCGGTCGGGACGACCGGCGAAAGCCCGACAGTTAGCCATGAAGAGCACAAACGTGTCGTCGAAATCTGCGTTGAGACTGCGCGCAAACGCGTCCCGGTTATCGCCGGGGCCGGTTCGAACTCGACCGCGGAAGCGATCTACCACGCGAAGCACGCGAAAGATGTCGGTGCCGACGCCGTATTGGTGGTCATGCCTTATTACAACAAGCCCACTCAAGATGGGCTGTTTCGGCATATCGAGGCAATCAATGATACCGTCGATATCCCGATCATACTCTACAACGTGCCCGCACGAACTGTGTCCGATATGCAAGTCGACACCATGGCGCGTTGTTCGAAGCTGAAGAACGTTGTCGGCGTCAAGGATGCCACTGCTGATCTCGCGCGGGCCTCACAACAACGGCTGGCTTGTGGTCCTGAATTCGTCATGCTTTCCGGCGAAGATGCGACAGCGCTTGGCTTCAATGCCCATGGTGGTCAGGGCTGCATTTCAGTCACGTCCAATGTTGCTCCGGCTTTGTGCGCCAAGTTCCAGGCCGCGTGCCTGGCGGGTGACTACAAAATGGCCATTGAGATCCAGGATCGTCTGATGCCGCTTCATGATGCCTTGTTCGTCGAGACCAGCCCGGGTCCGGTCAAGTATGCGGCGTCCAAGCTTGGATTCGGCGACGGCTTTGCAAGATTGCCGATGGCACCTATATCAGAGGCGACGAAACGGACCGTCGACGCAGCGATGCAAAGCGTGGGTCTGTTGCAGGCCGCGGCCGCCGAATAGGCCGGCTTGCGGGTTTGAGATCGTCTGCCAGTGGGTGGTTTGATAGACCCTCCGTTTTTGGAGGGTCTTGCGACCGCTGCTGGCGGAACCAACAAAAGGAAACAGACACATGGCGGCGCAAGGCAACGCCGGCCGCAAGGTCGTGGCGGTCAACCGGCGCGCGCGGTTCGAATATCATCTCGACGATGACGTCGAAGCCGGACTGCAACTGACCGGCACCGAGGTGAAATCACTTCGCCAGGGACAGGCCAATATTGCTGAGAGCTATGCATCGGTTGAAAACGGCGGTGTCTATCTCATCAACGCGCACATTCCCGAATACCAACAGGCCGGCCCATTCTATCAGCACGAGCCGCGGCGGCCCCGTCGGCTGCTGCTGCACAAGCGGGAGATCGCCCGTTTGGCACAGGCCGTCGACCGCGACGGCATGACGATTGTCCCGATCGAGCTTTATTTCAACGATCGTGGCATCGCTAAACTCCGGTTATGCGTAGCCAAGGGCAAGAAGCTGCACGACAAACGCGAGACTGAGAAGCGCCGGGACTGGAACCGCGAGAAGGCCCGGCTGATGCGGGAGCGTGGCTAGGCCTCGGACGGAAGGCAGGTCGCCTACTCTTGGGATGACGCCAAGGAATGCTGACGTCGGGCTGATTACGACAAATCGGTGCGAAGCGGCTTCAAGCGGAGCAGCTCGACGGGAAGGTCCTGGCCGCGCTGCACCTTGCGCGAAAGCTGGACTGCGGCGCGGCTCATTCCGTTCATGTCAAGGGGCGGCGCAAACACGGTCAACGGAAACAGTACGCTCACAACCATGACCAACGCCATCGCGCCTTCCAAGCGCGAGCGCCGCCACACCAGGGTCCCTACGGCCGCCGCTAAACAAGTGAGCGGGACACTCGACCCGCACAATCGGGGTCGGATCTTTTGGGGTCGTGTTCGCTCCTCCAACATGGCCTTCTGTCCTGCTCGTGGCCGACACTTGTGTGTCGGGTCTTGGACCGGAAAGGTTCAAACCTCCGTCCAGAATGAGCAGAGTTTGGCTGGGGATGCTGGATTGGTCTGTTAAGTGGATCACACTGCGCGCAAGAAGCATCCGCCATCGCAGGGCGCGAGGCGACAACGCTCGGAGAAGCGCGGTGCCCGCCATTTCGCTGTCAGATGTCACCGCGGAGGCAGGCTCGAGCATCTTGGAACACTCGGCGAAACATATCCGGGGTCAATCGACCCGTGTTCGTATTGTATCGCGAGCAATGATAACTATCGAGGAGAGTAATCGTCTCCGATACCTGATGGCGGGCTCGGTGCGCGAATGGAAACGCACTTTTGCGATGACCCATCGCTGACACGGTCGCCTCGTGAGCAATGCGCCCCAGCACAATGATAACGCGAAGTTCTGGCAGTTGGGCAATGCGATTGGCGAGGAATTCCCGGCAGGTGTTGATCTCCTGTCCGATCGGCTTGTTCTGCGGCGGCAGGCAGCGCACTGCATTCGTGACCATGCAGTCATGCAATTTCAGGCCGTCATCAGGGCGCGCGTCATAGCGTCCGCTCGAAAACCCGAAAGCATCCAATGTCTCGTAGAGCAGGTCACCGGCGAAGTCCCCGGTAAATGGCCGGCCTGTACGGTTGGCGCCACGCATGCCCGGCGCCAGGCCAACAATCAGCAGAGTCGCCGTCTCGGGCCCGAACGACGGTACTGGCGCATTAAACCAATCGGGATAGTTCGCCTGGCACTCTTCGCGAAAGGCAACCAGTCGCGGGCACAGACGACAATTGCGTTCAGGTTCCGGCGTCACCACAGCGACACTCCCGGCCAGGCACAACCACTTGAACAGCAATGATAAAAGGTGACACTACGCGTCGTCGTCGGCAAAGTCGTCTTCTCCGACGACGTCGTCGAAGCGCACCGGAGCCGGCGTTCGGTTACCACGCCCTGGATGCCCCGGTTTTGCGGGCGGGCGCGAAGACTGATCGCGGCAGATGACTTGTTCCAGATCTGCGAGGTCAATGAACTGGTCAGCTTGCCGACGCAACTCATCGGCAACCATCGCCGGTTGGGTCTGCAGCGTCGACACAACACTGACGCGCTTTCCTTCCTGCTGTAGCGCACCAACGAGGGCCCGGAAATCACCATCACCGGTGAACAGCACGACATGGTCAAGTGAGTTGGCGAGCTTCATCGCGTCGACCGCCAGCTCGATGTCCATGTTGCCTTTCACTTTGCGCCGACCGGACGAATCCGTGAATTCCTTCATCGGCTTCGTGACCATGGTGTAGCCATTGTAGTCCAACCAATCAATCAGCGGCCGGATGGACGAGTACTCCTGATCCTCAGCGATGGCTGTGTAATACAGCGCGCGGATCAAATGACCCTTCTGGCGGAAGTACTGCAACAATCGCTTATAGTCGATATCAAACCCTAACGACTTTGCCGTCGCGTAGAGGTTTGCTCCATCAACAAAGAGGGCGATTCGCTCATCCTCATAGAATTGCATTCATCACCTCGATAAACCAATAGTCGGCGCGTTTTTTTCAGTTCAGCAACGCCTGACAATCAAACTCGACGATTGTCGTAGCAAAATATCAGCGTGCAGACGAAATGGACCATACTTGTAATGCACTGTCTACGCAAATCCGAAATCACTGGATGAAGACCAAGCGCAAATCATTAGCTGTAGATGTCTGGTTAAACCAGAGAAAACCATAGATCACTCTCGAATCTGACTGATTGTCGCATTTTCTGTACATCCAGAACTCTGTGTATCCAAGACTCACGAAGTATTGCGCACTTTATTGCTGCTGTATCGCTATGTTGCAACTTACAATGAACAGCGTGTTACAAGTCGTGCCATCGTTGAATTGCCGTTGATTACAACGGGCGTGTCGCAAAATCTTGCACCTTGTGCCGATATCCACCGCGGTATTCGACGACGTCTTTCGTCCCATCCGACTGCGGCGACAGCGCGTCTCGCTCGCGAACAATCCGTGGCGAGACCCTTGAAGTTGGTTGTCCGCCCCACGATGTCAAGCAGAACCTTGATTCTGGACAGAAATCGTGAGACAAGGCGAGAGCGTGCGGCCCTTGCGTTCTAAGGGCGGTTGGCGTGCGGCTTTAGAACGCATGCTGAGCACGAGCATGCTAGGGACAATCCCTCGGATTCACATCATCGCTGGAGCGAACACTCTATGGCTCGGGTAACCGTCGAAGATTGCGTCGACAAGGTCGACAATCGGTTTGAGTTGGTCTTGCTTGCGGCGCATCGCGCCCGGTCGATTGCCAACGGCAGTCAGATTACGGTTGAGAAGGAAAACGACAAGAATCCGGTCATCGCCCTCAGAGAGATTGCGGACGAGACGATCGCGCCGGATGACATGCGCGAAGGCCTCATCCATTCGATCCAGCGCAACGTCGAGGTCGACGAACCGGAAGAAGAGGCCGCGCCGATCCTCGTGAATGAGCGCCGCGGACCGATGCTCGGGCGTGATGATCCAACGACAGATACGATCGTGGACGTGCTCACCGAAGAGCAGCTTCTGCGCGGCATGGAAAGCCTGACGCCCACGGAGCCGTCGGCGGCCATCGGTGGCGGCAGTGGAAGCGGGCGTTCGCGCTAAGCCAGCCAGGACCTCACAGGTCGTCCAGTCGGTTGCCGCGGTCTTTGCGAGAAAGTCCGCCACGGTTGCTTTACGTTAAGGCAACCGCGAGAGATGATGCCCCATCCATAGCAAACAGGAGGCCAGGGGGCAGCCAACATGATGCGTCAATACGAGCTGGTCGAACGAGTCCTGGCGTACGATCCGGACGCCGACGAGGCCATGCTTAACCGCGCATATGTGTATGCGATGAAGGCGCACTCCAATCAGAAGCGCGCGTCCGGAGATCCCTACTTTTCACATCCGCTTGAGGTCGCGGCAATTCTCACTGACCTCAAGCTTGATGACGCAACGATCACCACCGCGCTGCTGCACGATGTTATCGAAGACACCGATGTTACGCGTGCCGAGATCGATCGCCTATTTGGTCCGGTGATCGGTTCGCTGGTCGATGGCCTGACCAAAATCAAGAAGATCGACCTTGTCACCAAAAAGGCCGAACAGGCCGAGAACTTCCGCAAGTTACTCGTTGCCATTTCGAGTGACATCCGCGTGTTGCTCGTGAAACTGGCGGACCGGCTGCACAACATGCGCACGCTGGAGCACGTCAAGGAAGAAACACGTGTCCGTATCTCCCAGGAGACGCTCGACATCTATGCGCCTCTGGCCGGACGGATGGGCATGCGTGCCGTGCTCGAGGAACTGCAGGATCACGCATTTCGCTGGCTGCACCCCCAGGCCTACAGCACCGTCAAAAACAGGTTGGCGTCCCTGCATGAGCGCAACAAAGGCTTGATCGACGAGATCAAGGTCGAACTGACCGAGCAACTGGCACAGGTCGGCATCGACGGGGCGATCGAAGGGCGCAGAAAAACACCCTATGCCGTATGGCAAAAAATGGAGAACCGGCAGATTTCGCTCGAGCAGCTGTCCGACATCTACGGTTTCCGTGTCACGGTCGCGGAATTGTTCGACTGTTATCGTGCGGTCGGTGTGGCGCACACGCAGTGGCGGGCGGTGCCCGGGCGGTTCAAAGACTATATTTCCACTCCCAAACAGAACGGCTACCGATCGCTGCACACGACGATTGTCGGGCCCAAACATCAGCGCGTCGAACTGCAGATCCGCACCAACGAGATGCACGCTGTCGCGGAGCACGGTGTCGCGGCGCACGTCCACTATAAGGCTGTGGACGGCGAGCAGCGCCAGAACGGGCCCATCGACAAGGACAGCGGGCCTTACGGGTGGCTGCGTCACCTGGTCGAGATGCTGCTCGAGGGCAATCCAGAGGAATTCCTCGAGCACACCAAGCTCGAACTTTTCCACGACCAAGTGTTCTGTTTCACGCCGAAGGGAAGACTAATCGTCCTGCCGCGGGGCGCCGTGCCGATCGATTTTGCTTACGCGGTACACACGGACGTTGGCAATTCGGCCGTCGGCGCCGTCGTCAACGGCCGCCAGCTGCCACTCTCCACGGTCTTGCGCAATGGCGATGAAGTTCAGATCCTGCGCTCCGACAAGCATACGCCTCCAGCCGCCTGGGAACGGATCGCTGCGACCGGTCGGGCGCGGGCAGCAATCCGCCGGGCCGCGCGCGAAGCTCTGCGACAGCAATACGTGGAATTGGGGCGCCGGCTGCTGACGGCGGCCTGTGAAAAAAGAGACGTCACCTTCAGCGACGAATTGTTGGAACAGTCCTTGGGTCGATATTCAGCGAACACCGTCGATGACGTCCTGGTCGCCGTCGGCCGCGGTGAATTGGCCGTCAAGGATGCTGTCCGCGGGATTGCGCCTCACGCAACAGAATCTCTCGAGACACCCAGGCGTCGACCGCGCAATCGTCACGACCATGGCCAGGATCAGGATGGTTGGTTCAATCTCTCACGCGTTATGGGATTGAAGTTCTATCTGCCGGGAACGCAGCAGCAAA